>NZ_DAIUCO010000030.1:0-30625 GCF_036846085.1 Noviherbaspirillum sp.
GTCCATCGGCATTCTTTCCTGTCATGAATCAACACTCGACTTCAAGACCGCCGTTTCCGAATCCATTCCTTCAATAGCCTTCTTAATCACCCGCACCATGAATAAAAAACGCATTGCCCTCATCGCCCACGACAAGAAGAAAGACGACATGGTCGAGCTCGCCTCCGAGTTCGGCGATCTGCTGCGGCAGTGCAACCTGCTGGCCACCGGCACCACCGGAAAGCGGCTGGCCCAGGAAGTCGGCCTGAATGTCGAGCGCAAGCTGTCCGGCCCCTTCGGCGGCGACTTGCAGATCGGCGCCGAGCTGGCCGAGGGAAAGATCGACTGCGTGATTTTCCTGCGCGATCCGATGACGCCGCAGCCGCATGAACCCGATATCAACGCGCTGGTGCGCGCCTGCGACGTGCATGACATTCCCTGCGCCACCAATGTGGCCACCGCACGCCTGCTGCTGCAGCAACTGGTGCCGCATCACCCGGCACATGGACATTCCCATAAATAACAACCCAGGCAAGGAGAGAACAAGATGGCAAAAGCAATCAGGATGAAAGCGACCGGCGGTCCCGAAGTGATGGAGTATGTCGATGTGGAAGTCGGCGAGCCGGGGCCCGGCGAAGCGCGCGTACGCCAGGCGGCGATCGGGCTGAATTACATCGACGTGTATTTCCGCACCGGCGCCTATCCGCAACCGCTGCCCGCGGGATTGGGCATGGAAGGCGCCGGCGTGGTGGAGGCTGTGGGGGAGGGCGTGACGCATGTAAAGCAGGGCGACCGCGTCGCCTATGCCGGACGCCCGCCCGGCGCGTACGCCGAATTGCGCAACATGCCGGCGTCCGTGCTCGTCAAGTTGCCGGACGCGATCGACTTCGAAACCGCCGCCGCGATGATGCTGCAGGGCCTGACGGTGCAGTACCTGTTCCACCGCACCTTCCCGCTGCAGGGCGGCGAAACCATTCTGTTCCATGCCGCCGCCGGCGGCGTCGGGCTGATTGCCTGTCAATGGGCACGGGCGCTCGGCGTCACCATGATCGGCACCGTCGGTTCGGATGACAAGGCCGAACTGGCGAAGGCGCATGGTTGCACCCACACGATCAACTACAACAAGGAAAACTTCGTCGAGCGTGTCAAGGAAATCACCGGCGGCAAAGGCGTGCCGGTGGTTTACGATTCGATCGGCAAGGACACGTTCACGGGTTCGCTCGACTGCCTGTCGCCGCTCGGCATGATGGTGAGTTTCGGCAGCGCGTCGGGGCCGGTGCCGCCGTTCAGCCTGAACGAACTGGCATCGCGCGGCTCCTTGTTCGTCACCCGCCCGAGCCTGTTCGCCTATAGCGCCAAGCGCGAGGATCTCGACAGGATGGCGGCCGACCTGTTCCGCATGGTCGAAAGCAAGAAAGTCGTCATCAACATCAACCAGCGTTATGCACTCAAGGACGTCGGTCAGGCACACATCGACCTGGAATCGCGCAAGACGACGGGCTCCACCATCCTGATTCCCTGATCGCCATGAAAGATCCGCTCGACAATCCCATGAACCATCCACCGGAGCAGCCGCCAACCGGGGCGGACGGGCCGCCCCGGTTCGGCCGCCTGCTCCTCGTACTGCTGGTGGCGGTGGTGATGATCGGGGTACTGACATTCGTGGCTGAACGCGCCTATTCCTGATCGGGGTTGTCGACCTGTCAATTCGATGTGATCTTGATCAGATAAATGCCATATTTCGCACAGGCAAAAGGTAAAACACTATGCTTTATTGCCTTAACGCAATAAAATCGTCCTCACCTTTCCCTAGTGCGTCCCATGGCAGAGCCTCTCACCCGCCCGCTCGAGCAAGTCCTATCGCCATCCGGCAGGGCGGCGCTATTCAACAAGCTGGTATCGGTTGCCTCGGTGGAGTCGGCGCGCCAGCTTGAGGCTTTTGCCGCCAGGCTGTGCGATGCGCTCGCCGCACAATCCGATCAGGGCGGGCAATCCGCCGATGCCGACATGGCACGCAACGCGCTTCAGCACCTGCGCCGCGGCACGGCGACGTTTCACAGGCTGGTCTCCACCTGCCTGACCGATGGCCTGCTGCAGGAAATCCGCGCCATCGGGCAACCGGCCAAACCGCAACCCGAATGCGAGGCCATGGACTTGTCGCTGGTGACCTTCGAGGCCATGGAGCAGAAGGTCCTGCTCGACAACCTCGGCCAGGCGCTCGAAGACAGCAATGCCGACACCTTGCATGCGCTGAACCTGCGCATCGCCCATCTGCTGCAGCGTGACGAACTCGCCACCGGGCAGAATCCGTTCCGTCCCGGCGTCTTCCTCAAGGCGGTGTCCGACGCCTGGAGCCGTTTCGACCTTGCCGGCGCCCAGCCGATCGTGCTGCGGCAGCTTCGACCTGACGTATTCCTGGCGCTGGAGCCGGTCCTGCAGGCGCTCAACGACACGCTGGTCAGCCATGGCGTACTGCCGAAACTGGCCGGCGCCTACCGGCTGAAGAAAACCGCGAAGAGCCGGCGCCATCTGCCGCTGTACCAGAAGCTGAACCAATGGCTTTCGCCCGGGGGCATCCAGGATGCCGGCGGCAGCACCATCAGCCCGGCCCTGTCCGGTTACCTGAACGATATCCAGCAGCACATGCCGGAACCGCCCAAGGGCAAGGCGGGCGCCATCGATGCGTCGCTGTTGCGGCAGCTCGGCAAGAACGCGCCGCGCGGCGCTCTCACGCAGGCCGACCGCAATGCGATCGAACTGCTGGCCAGGATGTTCGATTTCGTTTTCCGCGAAGAGCACATCCCGACCGACATCAAGAGGCTGCTGGCGCGGCTTCAGGTGCCGGTACTGAAGGCGGCGCTGGCGGACCAGGAATTCTTTTTCGTCGACAGCCATCCGGCGCGCCGGCTGGTGGAAGCCGTGGCGAGCGCAAGCGTCGCCTGCGATCCGGCCAAGGGGCAGGATGACCCGCTGTACCAGATGATCGAGCAGGTGGTCGAGCGGGTGCAGGAGGAGTACGACCAGCAGATCGAGCTCTTCGACACCGCCGCCACCGATCTCGAATCGTTCATGGCGCGCGAAGCGCTGGTGGATGATGACGCACTGTCGCGGGCCATCGCCGACGCGGCCCGCCAGGAAAACATCCAGCGTTCAAAGGAGCTGGCCGACAACGATGTGGCGATGCGCATCGAATCCGGCGAAGTGGCCGGGTTCGTCGAAACGTTTCTTGAAACCCAGTGGGTGCGCATCCTCGGCCTCGCGCACAGCGTGCAGGACAGCAAGCCGGAAGTGCTGCAAAGCGCGCTGAAAACCATGGACGACCTTATCTGGAGCGTCAAGCCGAAGACCAGTCCGGAAGAACGCAAGCTGCTGCTGAGCAGGCTGCCTTCCATGCTGGCGATGCTCAACGCATGGCTCAACGTCGTGAAATGGGATGGTCCGGACCGGGTGAATTTCTTTTCCCAGCTCGCGGAACGGCACGCGTCCATCGTCCGCACCCAGGTCGAACTTGTGCCGCGCTATGAATTCGAATTGGCGCTGAACGCAATGGAGCGCGCAAGTGAGCGCCGGCTCACCAAGCGCGCCACCGAACAGCCGGCTATTCCGGTGGATGAATACGTGCACCTGGTCGACGCGCTGGAGTCCGGGGTTTGGCTCGATTTCTATAGCGACGACGACGTGCCGTCAAAATGCAAGCTCGCATGGATCAGCCCGGGCCGCACGCGATTCATCTTCGCCGGCAGGCCGGCGGGACAACCATTCACGATGACGTTCGAGGATCTGGCGCAGACGTTCAGGGAAGGGCGAGCGGAGGTGGTGAAGGCCGAGGCGGTGATGGATCGGGCGCTGGGAGCGGTGCTGGAGGAAATCGGAAGATAGAGAATGTTGCACGAAATCCCTGCCTCACCCCTAACCTTCCCCCTGTCAGGGAAGGGGACCGTTCATAGAACAGTGGAAAAGAAGCGCATTTCCACACTCAATCAACTCCTCACTGCTCCATCTGCAACTCAATCCGCCGCGGCACCCCGCTCGGCCCCGGAAAATCTGCAAACGCACTTCGCACCATGTACGGCATCACTACCGGCAAGGACCCGTTCGTACCCTCGCTGACCACCGTCACTTCATACAAATTCCTGTTGTCCGATACCCGCGCCAGCTTCACCTTCAACTGCCGCGTAAACACCTGGAAGCTCACATCCCGCTGCTCGATCATCGGCGGACCGTACCAGAACGGATCGTAGAACGGTCCGTAATACCCGCGGCGGTAGTAGCCGGGCCAGGGCGGCCCCCAGAAAGGACCCGGCCAGTAAGGTGCGACCGCGACTGGCTCGATCACGCGCACATCACGCACGCTGATGCCGTACTCCAGCGATGCCTTCAGTTGCGCCGCTTTCGCATTCGCGGCTTCCGTAAAACCGAGCCGCTTCAGTTCGTTGCGCACCAGGTTTTCATAATTGCGGTACTCCAGGTTGTTGTCCTGTTCCGGCGTACGCTCGAACACATACGATTTGTCTTTCAATTCCGCAGGCCATTCATGGAATGCGGTCACATTGCTTTGCACCGATGTGGTTGCGCACCCGGTCAGCAACAGACCGAAAACCATCAACCATAACCCCGACATCCAGCTATTCATTCCCATTCTCCGACGTGAAACACGATGATCAAACAAGCCTGTTCAGGACAATTATTCAGATCGGATGGCCGCAAGAAAAAATCCGTAAGTATTTGTAATTTCGCCGGAATGGAAGATTCAGCGGGGATTTTCGAAAAACACATAATTGGTCCCGTAATCGCTGATCTCGAAATACACTTTTTTCTCGCCCTGATCGACGACCATGTTCAGGTTTTCATCCATCACGCCATAGCCGAAGCGATAGGGGCGTGCCATTTTGTCTTCCGTGCCCATAGCCGTCGACAGCTTGTCGATCTGTACGAAGCGCCGCACGACTTTCTCCCCTGCATAAATTTCCAGAACGCCATTCGTGCCCGTCCAGTTCTGTACCGATCGGCTGATCGTGTTTTGTTGCTCCTGCGTACAGGACGCCAGAAGCAACGATGCTGCTGCGACGACCGGGACCACGAATACCGCAAAGGTGTTTTTCATTGAACTGCGCTCCATCTGCTCAGGTTGGTAGAATGCCCATTTTGCGCCAATTCCTCAGGATTCGACATCCCTATGCGTACCGACACCCCACAGACCATCTACCGCAAGGACTACAGCCCGCCCAGTTATTGGGTCGACACCGTGGAAATGGGTTTCGACCTCGATCCGGAGAGCACCCGCGTCGCCACCCGGCTGACCATGACCCGTAACCGCGAGAGCCGCAACAAGAGCATCGTGCTCTATGGCGAATCGCTGCGGCTGGTGCAACTGCGGATGAACGGCAAGCCGCTCTCCAAGCGCGCCTACGCGCTCGGCCATGGCACCCTGGAGATTTTCCGTGCCCCGGACCAGGTCACGCTCGAAATCGAAACCATCACCCAGCCCGGCCTGAACACCTCGCTGATGGGCCTGTATGTGTCCAACGGCAACTTTTTCACCCAGTGCGAAGCCGAAGGATTCCGCAAGATCACCTTCTTTCCCGACCGGCCCGACGTGATGTCGAAGTTCACCGTCATGCTGCGCGCCGACAAGGAAAAATACCCGGTGCTGCTGTCCAACGGCAACCTGATCGAAGAAGGCGATCTCGGCGACGGCCGCCACTACGCATTGTGGGAAGACCCGTTCAAGAAGCCGTCTTATCTGTTCGCGCTGGTCGCCGGCCAGCTCGTCTGCCAGGAAGAGACCTACCGGCTCAAGTCCGGGCGCGAAGTACTGCTGCAAGTCTGGGTGGAAGAGGGCAATCTCGACAAGACCCAGCATGCGATGGACTCCCTGAAGAACAGCATCCGCTGGGATGAGGAGCGCTTCGGGCTGGAGCTCGACCTCGACCGCTTCATGATCGTCGCCGTCGGCGACTTCAACATGGGCGCGATGGAAAACAAGGGCCTGAACATCTTCAACACGAAGTATGTCCTTGCCAATCCGCGCATCGCCACCGACGCCGATTTCGCCGGCATTGAATCGGTGGTCGGCCATGAATACTTCCACAACTGGACCGGCAACCGCGTCACCTGCCGCGACTGGTTCCAGCTGTCGCTGAAGGAAGGCCTTACCGTCTTCCGCGACCAGGAGTTTTCCGCCGACCTGATCGGCACCGCCAGCGGCCGCGCGGTCAAGCGGATCGAAGACGTGCGGGTGCTGCGCCAGGCGCAATTCCCCGAGGACGCCGGCCCGATGGCGCACCCTGTGCGTCCCGACTCCTACGTCGAGATCAACAACTTCTACACCGTCACGATTTACGAAAAGGGCAGCGAAGTCGTGCGCATGTACCAGACCCTGCTCGGCCGCGATGGCTTCCGCAAAGGCATGGACCTGTACTTCGCGCGGCATGACGGCCAGGCCGTGACCTGCGACGATTTCCGTGCCGCGATGGCCGACGCCAACGACCGCGACCTTGCCCAGTTCGAGCGCTGGTATAGCCAGGCCGGCACGCCGCGCGTCACCGTCGAGACGCGTTACGATGAAGCCGGCCGGAAATACGAAATGACGCTGTCGCAATCCTGCCCGCCGACACCGGGGCAGGTGAAGAAACTGCCGTTCCACATCCCCGTCGCCGTCGGCCTGCTCGACCGCAGGGGCAAGGACATGCCGCTGTACCTCGATGGCGAGACACTGGAAAGCGACGCTCCCACGACCATGGTGCTGGAGCTTACCGAGGACAAGCAGACCTTCGTCTTCGCCAATGTGCAGGAGAATCCGGTGCCGTCGGTGCTGCGTGACTTCTCCGCGCCCGTCATCCTGGACATTGACTACAGTGACGCCGAACTCGCCTTCCTGATGGCCAACGACAGCGACCCGTTCAACCGATGGGAAGCCGGGCAGCGCCTCGCCACCCGCCGCATGCTGGCGATGGTGGAAGCGGTGCGCGACGGCGCCGCGCCCGACGAGACCGGCCTCGACGTCGACGTGCTCGTCAACAGTTTCCGCGCCACGCTCAATGACGAAAGCCTGGACGCCGCCTTCCGCGAGCTCGCGCTCACACTGCCATCGGAAACCATCATAGCCGAACAGATGGCGGTAATCGATCCGCATGCCATCCATGCGGTGCGCCAGAACCTGCGCCGCACGCTCGCAAATGCATTGCGCATGGACCTGATGGTCGCCTACCAGTCCAACCGCACGCTCGGCACCTACAGCCCGGACCACGTATCGGCCGGCCAGCGCGCGCTGAAGAACCTCGCCTTGTCCTACCTCGCCGAGCTGGGCGACAGCGATGTGCATCTTCAGGCCCAAAGGCAATACGACAACGCCAACAACATGACCGACCGCATGGCCGCACTGTCTGCGCTCATCAACAGCGATGCGCCTGGCAAGGATGCGGCCCTGGCCTCGTTCTATACCGACTTCGAAGGCGAGGCGCTGGTCATCGACAAATGGTTCATGCTGCAGGGAATGTCGCGCACCACCGATGTGAATGCGGTGCGCGAACTGATGCAGCATCCGGCTTTCTCGCTCAAGAACCCGAACCGGGCCCGCAGCCTGATCTTCAGCTTCTGCAACGGCAACCCATCCCGCTTCCATGCCATCGACGGCAGCGGCTATGCGTTCTGGGCAGAGCAGGTCATCGCACTCAACACGCTCAACCCGCAAGTCGCCGCAAGACTGGCGCGCACACTCGACCGCTGGCGCAAATACACGCCGGCGTTGCAGGAGCAGATGCGGGTGGCGCTGAAGCGGGTGGCGGGGACGAAGGGATTGTCGAAGGATGTGTCGGAGGTAGTGACGAAGGCGTTGGCGCCGTAAGTATTGAAATTGGGATGGGGCGCCCCGCGTAGGGGTGGTGAGGTTGAGTCGTCAAATGCGATTGCTCGACCTCACCACTCACCCTGGTCTTCTTCCTAGCTGCTGCCCTGCGAGGCGGGAACCCGGTTCCCTGCCTAAATCGAAAAGATTGTACCCAACGCTTGCCGGGCAATTCACACAAGCAACAACCGCACTTTGCGCTATCTCGAAACATTCCGATCAGCAACGATGTAATCTACGACAACAAAAAATCCGGCGCCAATCCGAAAACAAAGAAAAATACACATCAACCCTTGTCATTCCCGCGAAGGCGGGAATCCAGAAGCACATAGCAAACCCAAGCTAAGCCCGACAACCGATCCAAAAACTCTCCACAATAGAACCCGTCACCACGGAACCAAGCCCATGAAACGAGTCAGCCTCACCCAATACCTGGTCGAAGAACAACGACTGCACAACAAGATCCCGGCCGAACTGCGTCTCCTGATCGAAGTCGTTGCCCGCGCCTGCAAGACCATCAGCCACTCTGTCAGCAAGGGTGCATTGGGAGAAGTGCTCGGTAGCGCCGGCAGCGAAAACGTACAGGGCGAAATGCAAAAGAAGCTCGACGTCATCTCCAATGAAATGCTGCTCGAAGCCAATGAGTGGGGCGGCCACCTCGCCGCCATGGCTTCGGAGGAAATGGAAGGCATCTTCCCGATCCCGAACCGCTATCCGAAAGGCGAATACCTGCTGCTATTCGATCCGCTCGACGGCTCCAGCAACATCGACGTCAACGTCTCCATCGGCACCATCTTCTCGGTGCTGAAGGCACCGGAAGGCATGAGCGCGCCGACCGAGGAAGCCTTCCTGCAACCGGGCAGCAAGCAGGTCGCCGCCGGCTACGCGGTCTACGGTCCGCAAACGGTGCTGGTCCTGACCACCGGCGACGGCGTCAATTGCTTTACCCTCGACCGCGAAATGGGTTCCTGGGTCCTCACCCAGCGCGACATGCAGATTCCGGCCGACACCAAGGAATACGCGATCAACGCCTCCAACGCCCGTCACTGGTATCCGCCGGTACAGCGTTACATCAATGAACTGCAGGCAGGGGACACCGGCCCGCGCGGCAAGAATTTCAACATGCGCTGGATCGCTTCGATGGTCGCCGACGTGCACCGCATCCTTAATCGCGGCGGCATCTTCATGTATCCGGCCGATGCGCGTGAACCGGACAAGCCGGGCAAACTGCGCCTGATGTACGAAGCCAACCCGATGGCCTTCCTGGTGGAACAGGCCGGCGGCGCCGCGACCAACGGCAAGCACCGCATCCTCGACATCCAGCCGAAGAAACTGCATGAGCGGGTGGCGGTGTTCCTGGGCTCGAAGAATGAAGTGGAGCGGGTGACCGGTTATCATCAGGAGGGATAAGCGTCCGTCGACAAGGCTTGCGGCCGCTTGGTCATAAGCCTTCACATGCGCACGTGGATGAGAAAGCCGACTTGAGGTCGGCTTTCATCTCCTCCCGACCGAGAATTCCCTGACGCATCGTTTTCCGCACGTAGCTAATCATCGAAATCCGGCTGCGGCAGCTCACCGCAAGCTTAATCTGCGGCAAGCCGGAGGGTAGCGAAGGGGGCAACGATTTTGCTAGAATATTTGCGATTGCTGATGTAGCTCAGTCGGTAGAGCAACTGATTCGTAATCAGTAGGTCGGACGTTCGATTCGTCTCATCAGCACCAGCATTCATGCGGTATTTCACTTACTACAAAAGTGTTTTCGGTCGGCGTAAATCTGAAATGTAGTAACTATGTAGGAAGTCAACGTCTAACCCATGCGTGATCGCTGGGATTACAGCTGAGCTGCCACTCCCCCTTGTCTCTCGCCCCTATGCGGACCAAGACAGTTGCACCTGGGGGCTTGAAACTTGTGCATACCCTGTTGCACACGCAGGCAAATACCTGACAGGACGCACTCCTCATCGCAGGTTTTCCCTCTTACTGTGGCCGTGCTGTGGCCGTGTAAGTCCGTTTTCGACCCAAAGCCGACAGTCATGGAACGGCGATCTCGTTGAGTATTGCAGCGAGCCGCTTGGTATCAACTGGCTTGACTAGATGGTGATCAAACCCTGCAGCCAAGGCACTTTTCCGGTCACTCTCCTGCCCGTAGCCCGTCACCGCGATAAGCACTGCATTCGCCGTTTCCGGCAAGTTGCGCAGGCGCTGCGCGACCTGGTTGCCATCAAGCTCGGGCAGGCCAATATCGATCAGGCACACTTGCGGCTTATCGGCTTGTGCCCGTTCCAGTGCCCGGTAGGCGCCATGCTCGACTAACACCTCGTGTCCGGCAGCCTCCAGCAACATGGCGAGCATCACCGCCGCATCCACATTGTCGTCCACGACCATGACCCGCAGCGGCGCATGCGTGCTCCGCAGCGCCTCGCCGCCCTGCAACTGGTCTACGTGAGTTGGCCGTTCCAGCAAGCGCGGCAGGCAGACGGTAAAGGTGCTTCCTTTGCCGAGTCCTTGGCTGGCACAGGTAACGCTCCCGCCGTGCAGCTCGACCAAGCTCTTGACCAGCGCCAGCCCCAGCCCCAGTCCCAGCCCGCCCGAAGACCGGTCGGACGTGCGCTCGGCCTGGGCGAACAGATCGAATGCGCGCTCGACCAAGTCGGAAGTCATGCCGATGCCGTTGTCGGTAACCTCGATATGAATCCGGTCTTCACGCATGGCTGTCTTCAGCAGGATCGTGCCGTTTTCAGGTGTGTACTTGGCAGCATTGGTCAGCAAATTGGCCACCACCTGAACCAGGCGCTTCTTGTCGCCCATCACCAGAACAGCATTGGGTGGCAAATCGAGCATCAACCGATGCTTTCGCGCGCCCACAAGTGGACTGACCTGCTCCATCGCATCGGCCAGGATATGGTTGATATCCAGCGGCACCGTATCCAGCTCGACCTTGCCGCGGGTGACACGCGATACGTCAAGCAGATCGTTGACCAGTCCAGTCATGTGCTCCACTTGACGACCGATGATCTGACTGGTTTGATGCACACGCGCCTCATCGAATTTGCCCATCTGCAGCAATTCGGCTGCAGCACCGATGGGTGCTAGAGGATTCCGAAGTTCATGGGCCAGCATGGCCAGAAACTCATCCTTGCGGCGGTCGGCGTCCCGCAGCTTTTCCTCTGCTTGCTTGCGGCTGGTGACGTCGCGAAAAAAGACGGACAGTCCGTCATCGACGCCCGGATACGCCCTCACCTCAAGCCATGCGACGGTGCCGTCGACATAGGCGTGCCGAAGTTCCAGTGTGTCAGGCTGGCGCGTTTGCATGACGCGTCGGTAGAGATGCTCCAGCTCCGATCCAGCGTACTCCGGCCAGACGTCCCAGTGGTTCTGACCAATGATCTGCTCATCGGGTCGGTTTCCAATGCGCAATCCTTCGGCATTCATGTACGAGACAGTCCAATTGTGGTCGAGCATCGCGAACCCTTCCGTCATCGTGTCGAAGACGGCTTGGCTGCGGTCACGCTCCCTGCGCAGCTCCGCTTGCGCGCGTGCGCTTTCTACTGCACCCCATGTCCTATCCAGCATATCTTCCGCGAACGTCACTTCATGCTCGGCCCAACAGCGGGGCTGCGAATCATGCAGGTTCAGAATTGCTCGTAATTTCCCTGCTTTGAGGAGTGGGATAGCGACACACGATCGCACGCCAATGGCGGCATACGCCTCTGCATGCGGCGATGAGCGTTCATCGGTTGTGACGTCATCAATGACCAATGCTTGGCCGGCACGAAGCGTGGCGCTGGGCAAAAGGCCGAAGTCGTCGAGTTTCAATACGGTCCCAGCTAACGACGGCACGGCGCCATTGACCCAATCGTGCTTGATGTGAAGCATCTCCTGCGACTCGTCGACCGTGACATAGACTGCGCGCGCCACCTCCAGATGTTTTCCGACAAACTCACTGGCTGTAGCAATGAGTTCGTCTGCATTAGCCAAGGGACGCAGTTGGTCTGCCAGCATGAGCCGGAGATCCAGATCAGCATTCAGTATCTGCAAATCCCGTGTCGTGCGATGTTGCTCGGTGACTTCGTAGCCGCCGAGGACGATGCCGGTAATCTGCCCACCCTCGTCGAAGACAGGCTCGTAATGCACATTGAAGTAGCGTGACTCCTCTTCGCCATCAATTGCAAACGGCATGAAGTCTTCAGAACTTGGCTCACCGGTAGCGTAGACCTGGTCCAAAATCTCGCGATATCGGGAATGACCCAACTCGGGAAATACGTCGAATAATGGCAATCCCACCAGTTCTCGCCCCCCACTAATCTTGCCAAAGGTTTTATTGGCATATTCAAAGACATGCTTGGGGCCTTTCACTATGGCCATAAAGCCCGGCATGCGGTCGAGCGATCTCTGGTGCCGCTGATACGCTTGCGAAGCGCTCCGTTCGGCATTGATCTGCTGCGTCCTTTCGGTGGCGAGAAGCACGACGCCTGCAAATCCTCCTGCCTCACCCTGGACGGGAGAGAAACTGTAGGTCCAGAACGTCTCTTCATCCTTGCCATAGCGGCGCATGGTCATTTGGACGTTTTCGAGCGCGAATCCCTGTCCGGTCGCCAAAACTTGTTGAACCTGCGGGCCCAGTACGGGAGAGATATCGCTGAGCGCTTCTCTTATTGGGCGACCGAACGCCCATGGGTGCCGGTCACCCAGTGCATGGCTGTACGCGTCGTTATAGAGCAACCACTGCTCCGGCCCCCAGTACAAGGCAGCGATACTCTTGGAATTGAGCACCAGGGAAAGAGAGGAACGCAACGACTGCGGCCAAGTGGCATAGTCGCCAAGTGCTGTACTCGACCAGTCCGTTTCGCGAACAAGTTCTCCCATCTTGCCGCCAAAAAGCATGGGGGGGACATCGACTTTTTCGTCCGAACTTCCCAGAGAATTGTCGTTTATTGAATCGTGCATGGAAACGGTTCGGTGTTGAAACAAAAGGTGCTGGTTTCAGCTATGGACATGTGGAATCACGAAGGAAACATTGCACTGGGCATAATACAGCCCAAGTCATGTCCAAGAGATGCGTCAATCAACGAGGGTAGCAGGAGTCTTGAATGTCCGCTCTTGGCCGATAGCGTACAGTCAGAATGGCTTCGTGTACGGCGCTGTTTCTCTCAGGACAAACCGGAGGTTTTGTCAGGCGCTCTTAATGCCTGGAGTTGGCCTAAGAATTAAGCCGCGTCATCTTGAAGGCGCCTAGCGGCCACCCATCCACGCTCCGGCCAAGGTGGCAAGAACGGCGATCACCGCGCTGCAAATTCCCCATCGAATGTTGAGCCACGCGATCTTTCGATTCAGCTGAAATTCATGGGTCATCATGCGACGCTGCCATTCTTTTTCTGCAAGAATGTCCTGCGCGGTTCTTGGTTTCCATCCGGCCTGCCAAGAAGCGAGATTGTCATCTGACATATCGGCCAGTTCTTCTGCCAGTATGCCGTTGCGCACCTTGTTGAATCCAGCTTCAAATGCTCGGTCCGTATCTTCCATCTGAGTTTCTCCGCAATCTGTCATTTTCAGTTCTGCAAACAGGTCGTTATTCTAGCCCGGTGTCGTGTTGGACCGAGGCAATGTCAATACTGCCGTATCATTTCGCATTATGAAAGAAAGAATCCGCGAATACAGCACATCAGTGCTTCAATTGGACATCCGTATCCTTCAGCGCCATGGTCTGCACGTGCCTGGAAGGACGGGTGTGCTGAGGTGGGACACCACAACGACGGCAGTAGTCCTCTCGCTTACGGGAACCGTTCAAATTGAGTTGAATCTCGAACATGCCAGCGTCAAGAACGAGTTCAAGCTCACGTACACTGAGACACGCATCGGACGGCGAGGCTGGTGGAGTTGCCCTGTTTGCGGCCGCCGGTGCGCCATCCTGTATTTGCAACAGGTTTTCGGCTGCCGCCAATGCTCACAATTGCATTACGCGACGCAGTCAGCTGGGCCACGACGCAGGGCGTTGTTAAAGCTAAAGAAGTTGGGGGCATTGTATGGTGCAGACCCTGACTTCCCATGCCGTCCAAAATGGATGCGGCACAGGAAATTCGAACAGAAGCTGCGGCAGGCAGAAGATGCATTAGAACTGGTATTCCCGGGCGGTTTCTAGGCCGCATCCGGCCGCATTGAAGCGATTAAAAATCTAGGTGTAGGTCGAACCCGCCGCCTGACTGAAATCGTTCGTTATAGCCCTCCTGGGCAAGCCAGTGAGCACATAATCGATGGTCGCCGTTGAATGCAAGCACGGCCAGCGCACCGAACTTCGAGTAGGTTCCTCCGGCTTCCAACGGGGTGCTAGTCGTATGACAATACAGCAGTTCAGAGTCATGAAATTCAACTGCAGAAACGCCGTGTTCTTTGCCCGGCCGCTGCCAGTAGGTGAATCTGTCGTTCGACCATACTGCCGCCCAGCCGAATGGCAGCAGAACGTCATGCCAACTTGCACGCACATTAAATTCCGATCCCGAAAGGCCGAGGCTGTTGCCACTCCGGACGGTCCGATGCTGTCGCCGTTGCGCTCTCGGCGTGCCCGCTGGCAGTTTGCTAGACTGATCGATTGCTCTCGCCGCATCCAGCAACCGGTTCCTGTCGCTCTGATCGATCCAAACAATCGTGTCGGGGCCGCCTTCGATCTGCTCATAAATGCCGGCAGAGTTGACCGAGCCATGGGACGGTGCAGTGATAATGTACGCGCCCTCACCACGAGTTTCAATCAAGGTACGTCTTTTCCTGATGCCGTTGATCACAATGACTTCTTCGGCAAGCTTCTGGCTGCCACCGACCGATTCACATCGATAAAGAAGATGTGCGCCGTGTGGTGTCGTCTCGAAGTAACCGGCCTTAATATGGTTCAGCAAGCCGGACAGTCCGCGCTTACTGCAGGTTTCCTGAAACCGGTCGAGTGCATCCAGATCATCGAAATCCAGCGCTTCCAATCCGCCTGAAACTGCGCCGCACACGACACCCACTCCAGAACGAGGATGCTGGTACCAGCGGTACACATCGCTGATGGACGGCAGATGGTCCTGATACTCCTGCCATGCTCTTTTTCCGCCCGGACGGGGTGCCTTTGAGCCGTCTTCAGCCGGTGGTATCGGACAAACACTGGCGGCAATGAATTGCATGGCCCGGGTAAAGGATGGGGTCAAACATGGTCTTGGTTCCGTACGTCCGGATCGGTGGTCAAGATAATCTATCAAAATAAAGCGATGCGTGTAGATGCGCTTTCGGATCGCATCAGGGATGTATTCATCCTCGCAGTGGACTTCCAGCCGCAAGCCATCACCCTTGCCGATTGTGATGCCATGAACAGCGCAAAGATTCATCAATTCTTCTGCCGTCACGCGGTCTCCTTCCCGAAATGAGTATTGGCAAGAGCAGGGGCTGACTGGTTAGAACTGGAGTAGGTAATCTGTACACTATTCTCTACTCCTCTCATCTCAGGAGCTAATAGCTTGGTTTGTAGGTGGGCTAATCCTTCGTCTGTGTCGAACATGTCGATGGTTTTTGGATCGCGTTCTGACCATAGCTTGCCAGCGCTCTGCCTTCCACCTTCGCTTTGGCGTTGACGACGGAATGCTTGTTCGTCCCGTTGTCTGTCCAGTTCGGGGCAAGTTATCTGCTGGTCTTGAATACGCAGGAATGACCTGACCGGAGCCGAGAAGGCAGCGGCGAGGGTAATCGGGTCGAGGCCCAATAATTTTGACAATGACGCTTCATCGGCTGGCAGGTTAACGTTGTGCCAAAGCTCCAGCTCTAATGTGAATAGCAGGCCGCGTTCTTCGAGTGACATCATCCTGAATTCTTTGTTGGCCAGCCTGTCGGACGCGTATTCTTGGTATGCGGGGGCTTTGCGCGGTTGCTTGCTACGAGGTGTTGCGACGGTCATTTCGACCTCCTGTTGGATTGAGCGGTAATGGGAAAGGGCATCGTTCCAACCCGGCGGAATCGCTGACAGCCAGGATTCCGAATGGGATGAAACGTGGCTTTCGTATGCGCGTGGACGATTAGGTTGTCGTTTCCGTTGACGACACGCGGCGGCTGATAAGCCATGCGTCAAGGTCGGATTTCAAGTAGTAGACCTTACGGCCGATCTTGATATAAGGAATGGCGTGACGTTTTGTTACGATGTTCGAGCGCAGGAACTGGATTGAAGTGCCCATGTAACCTGCCGCCTGCGCGGTCGTCATGCGCTCCACCTGGAAATCAAAGGTATCTGCCGGGGTTGGCGTGTGGGATGTTGTCGTGATCGGCATTCGTCTACCAATAAAACCCCGAGAAATCTCGGTACATGGTCATGATAGGGATGCGGGACGGGTGCCGGAAATGGAATAAATGCCGGTGTTTTTCGTAATTACGGCGTCTTGCCGATTATCTATTTTTGCGCAACGCCTCGCCGATTCGGCGTTGAAGTTCGCGCACCATGACGGCATGGTCTGCCGTGTTTTCGTCGATACCGTGCATCGCCAGCTCGATTTCCGCCGCGTCACGGTTAGTGTGCTGGATGCCAAGCTTTCTCAACATTTCAACTCGCTGTGCTGCGCTGAGGGCATGCACCTTGGTTGGCTGGGGAAACGCATACTTCTGCGGTGCTCCGGCAGTTTGCTTCTTGCGCCGCAGTTTTACCGGCACGTACATCGCGAAGCCGGCCTTCAAGCCGGCTTTCTTGACAGGCGGGCGTCCGCGCTTGGCTGGGCGAAGCGCAGCATGGTTGGCAACCAATTGCGCATTTTCTTTCTGTAGTGAATCGCGTTCCGCCATCACGCGGACCAGATGTGCAATAGCCGTTCGTGCGACTAGCTCCACATCTTGTTTCGCCCGATTCAGTAAGTCGTTGTACAACTCGTCGTCGGTCATGTTCACGCCTCCCTTGCTTTAAGTTCAACAACGCGGGTTGCTGGGTCTGTATCGATTAACTGGCGCAAATGCGCGTCGTATCGGTCTGACCACGGCCGCAGACGTTCGATTCCGATCACAACGTAATGCCCGGTTGTTACGTCAGCAGCCATGCTGTGACCAAGCAAGGCTTTTAACGGGGCCATCGGGCAATCTAGACTCTCCAAAACGGTGGCGAACGTCCTGCGAAGGTCGTGGACCGTCATGTTGGTCCCGGCTGCACTGTTGGCACGTGCCAGCGCCTTGCGTGGCTCGGATACGTGTGTCGCCTTACCAGCCTTATCGGTGGAGGCGAAGACATAATCGCCCATCTTCAGGCGCTTCATGGCATCAAGGATTTCATGCACCCGGCTGGTAATTGGAATGCTACGATCCTCACCGTTTTTCTTCGTGTCGGTAAAGGTCAGTACCCGCGCGCCATCATTCACATCGGCCCATTTCAGCTGTGCAGCTTCATTCCGTCTCGCTCCTGTCAGCAGCACAAATTCCAGGTAGGCTGCCATTACCGGGTTCGGCAACTTTCGCAAGGCCAGCACGAACGGGCGGATTTCGTGGTGATGCAGATGGGTCCGGCGCTTGTTGATTTTTACCCAAGCACGTCGTTTGGTCAGCGTGGAAACCGGATTGCGAATGTCCAGGTTGTACGCCTGAATCGCGTAATTCAAAACGCTGCGCAGAACTCGCATGGCTGATGATGCCTGGGCAGCGCCGCGAGCGCCATCCTTGAGTTTGGCGTACCGACTGGCGATCATGTCCTCGGTGATGCTGGCAATCGGCTTGTTCTGCCAGTCACTGAAGAATTGCGGCTTGCCGGACTGCACTACGCCACGCATGTACCGGTTGTAATCGTATGCAGTTCGCGGCTTGAGTTGCCGCTCACTGATAAATCGCTGAAATGCTGCTTCCAACGTCACGGCATCGGTTTGCGCCTTCTGCCTTTCCTCCCGAGGATCAATGCCTTGATCCAGTTGTACGATCAGCTTATTCGCCTGCTTGCGTGCCTGCTCCTCCGACCACGCCGGGTAGCGCCCAATGGTGAGGCGAATGGATCGGCCATTGAACTTTCTGTCCAGAATGAAAGACTTTGTGCTGGCGGTGACGCGCACCCCGAACCCCTTGATCTCGTCATCCCAGCAGAATGACTGGCCAGAGGGCGGGGCTTCCAACTTGTCGATGATGCGCTTCGTGAGCTTCGGCATTGTTTCCTACAATCTTTGATTGGGTCGGCCGAAATTATAGCGTGTAGTAAATGTGTAGGACACTCAGGTGTATCAAGGTGAACACCAGTGTGGTCAATAGCGGATATAAATGCTTGATTTGAAAAGGAAATAAAAACTAGATGAATCTCCGGGAATGAGGATGTAGATCGCGCATTAGAATTCGTAATCAGTAGGTCGGACGTTCGATTCGTCTCATCAGCACCAGAAAAACATAAGGGTCAGCAAAACGCTGACCCTTATGTTTTTTATCAAAGCACAGAGTGGCGCAGGTCGAACTACATCCGACCCAAATCCTTCCCTGTATTCATTTCCAATCGGAATTTTCTCAATTTATCTCGCAGGCGCAACCATCGCTTTGGCCAACGAGAAGGCCGGACCGCCGGGATTCGCCCGGTCGCGCAACACGCCATGTGCGAAGCAAAAGCTTTTCGCTGAACGCACGACCTGCGCTTCGAAGGCCAGTGAAGGACTGGCAATAGCGAGATTGAGAAACTGTACTGACAGATCCAATGTGACGACGACATCCGTATCGTACTGACCCAATCCCGCCAGGACGAATGCCGCATCAAATCCGGCGGCAATGACGCCGCCATTGACTGCTTTGGTTCCGCCACCGCCGAGCGCACCGGCCTCCATTCTGGAGAAAGTAATGATCGCAGTGCCCGGTTTCTCGAAAGCGCCTTGAAAGCCGAACCAGATAATTTCATTTCGCATGTTAAACGCACGGATTTGCGTTTCGCGCCTTTCCGCTGAGAGTCGAAACGGGATAGGGGTCGTATTCATGGTCGAAAGTGGAACTTTGCACGGGATGATAGCGAATCAGCACATTACCAGCGAATCAAGATTGTCGCTGCGACCCATTCTCCATCCGGTATGGAGACGGTCGGCCGAATCCCTGGACACACTTCGCCATCCACTACGCCAGCTTGAACGCACTCACCGTATGCGTCAGTTGCGTCGCCTGGTGACGAAGGCTTTCCGTGGCGGCTGCTGCCTGCTCCACGAGGGCGGCGTTTTGCTGGGTGACCTTGTCCATCTCGCTTACGGCCCGATTCACCTGCTCGATCCCTGTGCTCTGTTCCTTGCTCGCGACAGCAATCTCACCCATGAGCGACGCGGCCCGGCTCACGCTATCGACCACTTCCGCCATGGTTTGGCCGGCTTGTTCCACCAGGATGCCGCCGGACTCGATCTTCTCGACTGAATTTTGAATCAACGACTTGATTTCCTTCGCTGCACTGGCACTGCGCTGCGCAAGCGTGCGTACTTCGCTGGCGACGACGGCGAAGCCGCGCCCTTGTTCGCCTGCGCGTGCCGCTTCCACCGCCGCGTTGAGCGCAAGGATGTTGGTCTGGAACGCGATGCCGTCGATGACGCCGATAATGTCCGTGACCTGGCGGGAACTTTCCTTGATCGATCCCATGGTGGAGACGACCTGCGACACGACCTCGCCGCCTTTCTGCGCCACGCTGGATGAGGCAAGGACAAGCTCGTTGGCGTACATGGCGTTGTCGGCGTTCTGTCGGACGGCGGCAGTCAGTTGCTCCAGGGAGGACGCGGTTTCTTCGATGGCGCCCGCTTGCGATTCCGTCCGACTTGACAGGTCCGCGTTGCCTGTCGCGATTTCATTGGTGACTGCTGCGAACGTGTCGGAACCCTTGCGCACATCGCCGACGATGCGCGCGAGGTTGTCGTTCATGGTTTTCAGTGCGCTGAACAGGTCGCCGAACTCATCGCGGTTGTGCGTTGCGATGTTGCCGCTCAAGTCGCCTTGCGCAATCCGCGTGGCGATGCCGAGCGCGTTGGCGATCGGCGGCAGCGTGCTCTGCCGGAGCAGATAAATCACCATCATCAGCGCGATCACCGCCAGCGTGCCGAGCGCGTAGACGGTGGTCTTGATGAAGTCGACCGCCTCGAGTACCAGCTTGGTGAACTGTGTCGAATTCCTGATGACTTCCGCCCGGTGCCGCCTGACCGCGATGGCAAGTTCTGCCGTGATGCCGTCTCCCGGCGCGGCACTGATGGCGGTCCGGATGTTCTGAAGATCTTGGATGTCCTTGACGGGAAGGTCGAGTATGCCGCCAAACCCAAGAATGCGGAAGAGGACTTTTTCGATATACAGGGTTTCGATATCGGCGCGTGCCGCGATGCCGGCGGCTGTATCGATGTAGTTCAGGAGGTCTGTGCGCCGCAGATCCTTGGCGTTTTTTGCTTCCTGTTCG
Source organism: Noviherbaspirillum sp. (assembly GCF_036846085.1). Classification (NCBI taxonomy): domain Bacteria; kingdom Pseudomonadati; phylum Pseudomonadota; class Betaproteobacteria; order Burkholderiales; family Oxalobacteraceae; genus Noviherbaspirillum; species Noviherbaspirillum sp. The sequence continues at coordinate 20,193 of NZ_DAIUCO010000030.1, forward strand.
GCAAGTGTGAAGGCATGATCCATCAGCATCACGTTTTCGAGATGCATGCGTTCAAGGTAGTGAAACAATGCGCCTTTCGCAAGCAAACGGTTACCCCAGACGATAATGATGCAAACGATCATGACGGTCACCATGCTGATGACGAACTTGCTTCGTAATGTAAATCTGTTCATGGAAGGTATCCCCAGAGAGGGGACTTAGTTTGGCCCATGCTTGATTACGGCAGCAGGTAAACGCCGCTGAAGGGTGGTCTACAAAATTCGGCATGCAGCGGAGTCGTCGCTGATGTGTGGCTTTGAGATCGGACATTATGAATGTAGCGACCGGAATGCCGGGATTGGTGATGCAGTGTGACTGCTTCTCGGTAACGTACTGAACAGATTTCCAGCGTGTCGAACGCATGAAATGGATGACTTGCAACATCACGGGCGACACTCACCGCTGTCTGCAATCAATCAATGCAGTGAAGCAATGATATGCCGTGCCGCTTGAGTAAACGGTCTTCCAAGCCAACATCACCCTTGGTGGTCTTGCTCTCCCGCATAGTTTCTTGCCGCATTGAATAACATTCAATGAAAAAGCAACGCTCCCGGCATCGATATGCAAAGTCCCTTTTCATCGAACCGCACTCTAGGCATGATGGTCAGCATGAACCTCAGGAGAATTACCATGGAAATGATCAGTACGCGAACTCTGTCAGAGCATCTATGCACGCTTGCCACGGTGCTGGAAGCGGAGGCGCTGCGCGCCCAGGCACTCAAGCTCCGCCCTGGTCAGAACTTGTCTGCGGAAGCAGCGCAACTGCGTATCCTGGCTGATCGGCTATGGCAGAAGAATGCGGTGATCGAGCTTCCATCGCTACCCGCTGCGTCCAGCGCGCTTTCATTCTCCAGTCCGAGGAATACCGAAAAGCGGCAGGCACGACATGCGGCGGCGAATACCTTCGTCGCGCCGTCACGTGGAATTCAAAGTGACTCAGTCAAATAGGCCTGTACGCAGCCGGATTCGATCATCGTCGATGCGTATGAAAGCGCATTGAAATTCTTTTGAACCGTAGAGAAGGGAAATTCGTGCTTCAACTCGTCATCGCTTCTCCAGCCGGCCGACGGCGCGTTGATGCCGCATATGGACATCCGCAAATCGCGTTAGACTGCCTGTATTGTTTTGAGCTTGTGTAAAGCGGCTCTGCCCCCACCTGATAGCTACGGCGTGACACCTGTTATTAAATTCATATCGTGGTCGTCGCATGAATTGCGATCTGCATGTGACGATCGTCTTTGCATCGTTCTGCCTCAGAGACATGCATGTAGATTCTTTGCCAGTCTTTTTGTGCCGTTTATCCGAAGTGATGTAGCCGAAAACATCGCTTTTAAAGAAGTTGGTCCGCCAATAGGATCTTTGGCGCAAAAGTAATGTCGCATGGAAGCCAATCATGGAAATGCATGACGCAAGCGCCAGGCTTCTCGCCCCAACCCAACTACCGCCGTATTTTGCCTACTTGTTGTTTTAGCCAGGAGGACATGTGAATCAGAAGTACTCTAGGAATGCAATCTGGGCTGCCGTCATCTTTGCCGTCTTCCTCGTATTCGGACAGATGAGCGGCCCCGGCAGCAACTCCGGCGCCTCGCCGATCGCCTATTCGGAATTGCTGAAAGAAATCAAGGCGGGGAACATCAAGGAGGCCACCATTGAAGGCGATAACGTCCTTGCGGTGACCAACAGCGGTACGCTGCTGAAATCGACGGCAACCATGCTGGACCGCGGCCTGATCAATGACCTGATCGCTGCCAGCGTGAAGTTCGATGTGAAAAATCCCGAAGGTCCGTCTTTCCTGTCCCAGTTGTTCATCTCCTGGTTCCCGATGCTGCTGCTGATCGGCGTGTGGGTTTTCTTCATGATGAAATCGCAGGGCAAGGGCGGTCTGGGCGGCGCGCTGTCGGTCGGTAAATCGAAAGCCCGCATGCTCGACGAAAAGTCCAATAACGTGACGTTTGCCGACGTGGCCGGATGCGATGAAGCGAAGGAGGAGGTCGGCGAGATCGTTGAATTCCTGCGCGAACCGAGGAAGTTCCAGCAGCTTGGCGGCCGGGTGCCGCACGGCGTGCTGATGGTCGGTCCGCCGGGCACCGGTAAAACCTTGCTGGCCCGCGCCATCGCCGGCGAGGCGAAAGTACCGTTTTTCACCATCTCCGGCTCGGATTTCGTGGAGATGTTTGTCGGTGTCGGTGCTTCCCGTGTCCGCGACATGTTCGAAAACGCGAAAAAGCATGCGCCCTGCATCATCTTCATCGACGAGATCGATGCGGTGGGTCGCCAGCGCGGCACCGGCATGGGCGGCGGCAATGATGAGCGAGAGCAGACACTGAACCAGCTCCTGGTGGAGATGGATGGCTTTGAAGGCAATTCCGGCGTGATCGTCATCGCGGCAACCAACCGTGCCGATGTGCTCGACAAGGCGCTGTTGCGTCCCGGCCGTTTCGATCGCCAGGTCATGGTCGGCCTGCCCGATATCCGCGGCCGCGAGCAGATCCTGAATGTGCATATGCGCAATGTGCCCATCTCGAAGGATGTGCGCGCCGACGTGCTGGCGCGCGGCACGCCCGGCTTTTCGGGCGCCGAGCTGGCGAACCTGGTGAACGAGTCCGCACTGTTCGCGGCACGCCGCGACAAGAGCATCGTCGACATGCGCGACTTCGAAGATGCAAAGGACAAGATCATCATGGGTCCCGAGCGCAAGTCAGCGGTCATGCGTGAAGAGGAACGCCGCAATACGGCGTATCACGAGTCCGGTCATGCCGTCGTCGCCGCATTGCTGCCGAAGGCCGATCCGGTTCACAAGGTCACCATCATGCCGCGCGGTTTTGCGCTCGGCCTTACCTGGCAGCTGCCCGAGCACGACCGGGTGAACATGTACAAGGACAAGATGCTGGAGGACATTGCCATTCTCTTTGGCGGCCGGATCGCTGAGGAGATTTTCATGAACCAGATGTCGACCGGCGCTTCGAACGATTTCGAGCGGGCGACGAAGCTTGCGCGTGCGATGGTCACCCGTTACGGCATGTCCGAAGCGCTCGGCACCATGGTCTATGTCGATGACGCCCAGGACCCGATGTTCGGCATGCAGACCACGTCTGTTTCGGAAGAGACCCAGCAGAAGGTCGACGAAGAAATTCGCGGCATCCTGGATCGCCAATATGCGTTGGCGCGAAGCCTGCTGGAACAGAACCGCGACAAGGTGGAAGCCATGACTGAAGCGCTGCTTGAATGGGAGACGATCGATGCGGATCAGATCGAGGACATCATGAAGGGCTTCCCGCCTCGCCCGCCGAAATACGGTGTACCTGAAAAGAGAATAGGCAGGTCCGGTCCCGTCGCGCCGAATATCCCCGCGACGATCTGATCGTCCAGCTTCCGGCTCGACGCATGCCTGCATTTCCCTTGGGAATGCAGGCATTTTTTATGTGGGTCCGATCCTGCATTTTCCATGTGCTCCGGCACTAGAGCGCTATCGGCCAGTCAACGGTGCCTCAGCGCAACCAGCGATGCACAACTCCTCGATCTTGCCCGTCTTGAACGCCTTCCAGCATGCTCATGAAATATCCGGGCTAGGAATCTTTTATTACCTGAAAAATTCCCGAAAAAATCGCGCCTTTTTTGTTTTTGCACAAATCTTCCGCTCACCGTCCACTAAACTAAAAGTCAATGACCCGAGTAACTCCCGGGAGTGATTTCCCGGGCCATACAGGGAGGCATTGCAGACCTGCTGCTGACGGAGAAAGCAAATGCCAAACGAAGACCTAAGCCTTGATGAATTGCTCAAAAATACCGGGGACAATCAGGAATGGGTGCGCTGCCGGATCAGGACATTACGCGAATTTCCTGAGCTGCGCGAGAAATTCACAACGAAGCACTTGATGAACAATGTCGTCGCGGCAGCTGGAGTGACCGAAGATATGTTCGACCATTTCATGCGAGGCAAACCGCTTGATGAACGCGCACATCAGGCCCTTGTGAATTACCTCTGGCGCAACAATTGGTGCTCGGACGAGTACAGGCTGAAGGAGGGCCTTGCCCGGCATCCGGATGCCTTGTTCTATGCGCTCTCCGCGTTTCTTGAAACAGGGGAACAGACGCAGCGGAATTTGAGGGAGGAAGCAGTGGGAACGTATCGTATCTGGCGTCCATCCTTGCATTTTCCTGCGCCCGGCAAATGCATTATGGGGATGATGCGAATTAACGTTGATCCACAAAGTCTGGCTTTGCGAGTTACTGAAACGCATGCCTATAAGGGGAACGATAATACCAACTCGCAAGGAGAGATTTTTGAGGGATGCGTGGTTCAGAAATCTCAGTTTCTCTTTCTGATTGCCCGCCAGATCCCCCGGCATAGAGGGCCGCCACGAATAACAGTTATCCACAATCCACACTACGATGACAAGAAGGGGATCATTAGTTCAATGGAAGGTATGGTCACCGGTTGCTATGGGATCAAGCTTTTTTCTGCACCGGTGTACATTGAACGTGTGACTGACGAAGAGACGGCGCATCTTCCTGAAGAGCTGGACATCCGCGATGCACCAGATTTGGTGGCAGCAAAGTTGCAGTTCAACCTGAAAAACAACGTCATCTTCTTTTAGCAGTTCCCGCTCGTATCGCTCGTTTCTCTTTTTGCGATCGCAGACCATGTTCTTGCGATTTCCCGGGCCCTGCCAGCGGATCGGCGATGCGACATATTTTTCCTGGCTCGATATTCTCCATCTTAACGAAGAAGCGAATCCGAGTCTCATGAGGCTCACTCTCGAGGAGAAACACCATGGCCTACGATTCCGACATCCCCAATATCGAAGCGAAAAATCGCGCGGACCGGGACGCTGTCAACGGCGGGCAAATTGTCAGCACCTGGGCGGGCCAGCAAGCACAGGGGGCGCTGCAGGAAAAGCAGACACGTGACACCTATCCCACTATGCCAACATCGACCCCGACTTTGCCGGTGGGGAAGATCAGTTGGGGCCCTTCAAACACAACCTCTGGCTGGCAAGCAAAGCATGCTGATGCTGATCCATTCACGTTCTGCGCCACTGTCGGGGCAGCCCTCCTGGCCTTTCTCGCGCTCATTCAAGGTTCGTCGTTTGAATCCGTTATCGGCGCGGCCGTTGCGGGCGCAATAGGCGGGGCAGTGATTGGCCTCGCCTTCCTTGCAATAGTCGCGATCCTGGAATTCGCGCTCAAGATCATTGCGTTCCTGTTCATGCTCGCTGTCTGGGGCGTGGGAATCCTGTTTGTCCTGCAACTGATCTGGTAGCCCGCATTCCGCTCTGCCTCGAAATGAACTATGGCCCGCACCCATGCATTGGAGGCCCTATGAACCAGTCCTTTGCCACCACAGCGCTATATCTGGCGCTGCTCACGGGCTGCGGTGACAAGGAGCCGGCCCTGACGCCTGCCGCCGCAGCGGCGGTGGCGCAGTGCGATCAAAGCGCTGCCCATCCGGACGATCCCGACAAAGGGCGGGGGGTTAAGGGCGTCAAGGATGGAGAACTCAATATCGTTATGGCAGCCGAGAAATGCAGCGAAGCCCTTGCACTGGCACCAGATTTCTCCCGTGTGAAATTCCAGCTCTCACGGGCCTATTTGGCCGGTGGCCAGCTTGATAAAGCCATTGAGCTTTTGACCGACGCTGGCACGGCAGGGCATGGTGCATCCATGGCCTATCTCGGCGACATCATGCTGTACGGCCTTGCCGGTTTTGAAAGTGACCCCGATCTGGCAAAAAACCTGTATCAACGGGCAGCCAAAGCCGGCTTTAAGCCTGCCGCGCAGCTGGCAGACGACATTGTGGCTGACGCAAAGCAGGATTCCAAACAGGCGGCGGAGATGAAAGCGCAAGCAGCTAATGTCAAGTACAGCCAGCCGGACTTCATCAAGGCGCTCATGGAAAACCGCACACTGGTCACAACCATGAATTACGCGAAGGTGCTGCATTATGGGCTAGGCGTGCTGTCCGGCGTTCAATATCACTGCCCTGAAGCGGTCAAGGATATCGATAACCTGGTTCTCAAGTTTATGGTCGCTATGACCAAAAAGGCAGGCAGTTTCAAACGTGCCATGGAGTTAGCCGCTGAATTAGAGGAGGAATATCAGTCAGGCGCGTTAACCGAGTTTAAGCAAGGCGCCGTAGACGACGGCTATGCCGTGGCGTCCACAAAGGGGTGCAATGCCACTGAGACGAAAAACCTCATACGGGTGGCAAGTTCATATTTTCAATGAGGCTCTTTCGCCTTTGAAGGGATAGTTATGAATTCCCTCAAGCACCGTACCCTGCTGCTGATCGTCAGCTTTCTTGCGCCCCTGATTTCCGCACCCAATACGAATGCACAAAACCGTAGCGGAGGAGGGTATCAGCCCCCTCCCGTGTTCCGGCAACCGGAGCGACAACCGCCACCGCCTGTGTACCAGCCGCCGCCGTCGCGCCCGACTTCGCCCAATATCGGACCTCGTTCCCCCTCGGGACCACCTGCTGCCGGGAGAGGGGGAATGGTGCCGCGCCAAGCGATACCCGGTACCGCAGGAGGTGGGAGTGGCAGCTCAAAAATGAGCCCTGCGCCTGGAGGAGGTCAGCCAAAAGCTGGTAGCAATACCCCCCAGGCGTTGCCGCCGTCAATCCGCCCGAATTCTCCGGCAGCCACCATGCCAAACTTCAAGGGGCAGGTGACAAGCGCCGGGAAACCGATTGTTCAGGTGAACGGGAAAAACTACCAGATCCCGCAACAGGGAGTTATGTCAGCCAGGTCGAAGCTGTTATCGAGCACAAGCGGTTCTGCAATGACCAAGCAGCTGCCGCCCGCCAGCATCGCAAAAAATCTGGCCTTGGCCAGATTGATCGCTGAAGGGAACGCTGATAAGACAAAACTTGCAAAAAACAGCGGTGGTACCAACTTTACTGATCGCGCAAATACATTGACTCCACCTATTGCCAATGCGACTCTTGGTCCCAAGACCAGAGGCTTTTCAACGGTGTGGGAAAAAACTGGCGGCATGGCTCAAGCTGATAGAGATTTTGACAAATTCAAGCCTAAGAATGTGCGCGAACGAGAAAATGGAATGAGGACGGGAGTTCTTTCCGACGGACGCAAAATTATCGTCCGACGAGACAGCACAGATGGAAGACCGACACTCGAATTCCAAGATGGCGATAAACGCGATAAGGTGAGGTATAGCGAATGAATTCCTATAGTCCAATATTTCAGGAATTTGCGCCAAAAGAATTATATGACTTAGAAAAATTATCTGAGCAGGATGGTGCTTTAAAAATTAGCCTCATCAATGATAATGGTTGCAGAATAAGAATAAGGTTTAAAGCTTTCAAAGCCTATCGAAAACTAGACGAAGGTGACGCTTTAATTTCGCTCGGACAGATCTCTAAAAGCGCTAAACCTAGAATGTCCTTTTATCGCGTGGAACCATCTGATTTCATTGAGTGGTTCGTCAAGCAAAGCTATGACATATACGATGCAAAAACTTTAGTCCACTTTGCGATCATCACGATAAATGATGTCATCGATGTAATTTCTCGAGAAGATCCGATTGTGGATTAACAACGAAGCCACAAGTCAAATCAGTATCCGCACCACCTCATCGAGCGACACCCTGGTCGTTGCGCCGGTCATAGAGACCGGTTATGCAGGCGCTTTCATGGTTCGCCATGGCTTGCGCGATTTTCAGCTTGCCGCCATTGCGTAAATATTCGGTAATGCCGGTGGCGCGGAAAGTATAGCAACCGCGATCTTTGTTTTAATGCCTGCTTCGTCGGCCCGCCTCAACCCGATCTCATAGGGCTCACATTTCAGGAGAGCCACCATGGCTTACAACTCCGACATCTCCAATGTCGAAGCACAGAAGCACTCAAATACGATTCCTTCAATAAAGAAACTCCCTCATGCTGACCACATCAATCAGCAGGATATCGATATTTTTCGCAGTCTTCTCAATGAATACGTCGCCCATCCGGACCGCTATGAACCGCATATTTATGGCAACGCGAATATCCAGCAGTGCGAACAAGCACGCACCAATCTGGCTTCCGTGCTGTCCGGTAACATGACCAAAATTGGAGCTATTGAGCTAGATAGCCTGAAGTCCTTCGCCTTTGCCGTGACAATGGCTTGTAACTTCCCCGAAACGTGTAAGCAGTACGGCGGTTACGAGAACGTTATTCACGCGGTCCACAAAATTGACCGTTTCCTGAAAGACGCATCGACGCTCTAACCCTGATATTTCATGAGGCAGGTTGGCGATTCCGTGCAGAAGCGCGTTGTTATTGGTTCTCACGCCAAATAACAAGCGGAATCGCCGATGCCTGAGCGGCCCCGCGAAATTGTAGCGTTGAATCATTCGAGTTAGGCAAGGTCGGACGCTGCGTGATCGCGGAGTCGTTTGACGGTGGTGACATCAGCAGCGACGCCGGTGTGCTGCTGTTGCGGCGCGCCGATGAGCGCCGCGGGGCCAGCATGCTGCCCGCCTGCCCTGCTCCGCCCTTGTTCCGCAGCCAAATCATCTCGGCCTCGTCTGGCGCAGTCAGGCCGAAAGCGCCCTAACGAAGAAGGGAAAGCAACGATTGGCATTGAGGGATAGAATCAATGCCATCGTTTCTGCGCTTATGGCATCGCATGTCATCCATTTATTTCTATGAACCCGAACAAGGCCATGGCCTGCCGCATGATCCGTTCAACGCGATCGTCGGGCCCCGTCCGATCGGCTGGATATCGTCGCAGGACGCGGAAGGGCGCCTGAACCTCGCTCCCTACAGCTTCTTCAACGCATTCAATTACACGCCGCCGATCATCGGTTTCTCCAGCATCGGTTTCAAGGATACGCTTCGCAATGTGCAGCAGACCAGGGCGTTCTGCTGGAACCTGGCGACACGTCCGCTGGCGGACGCAATGAACGCGAGCTGCGCGCCGGTTGGTCCCGATGTCGATGAATTCCAGCTCGCCGGCCTCACGCCTGTTGCATCACGCATTGTCTCCGTGCCCCGGGTGCTCGAGAGTCCGGTGTCCTTCGAGTGCAGGCTGACGCAGATAGTCCGCCTGCAGACAGTAAGGGGAGAGGATGTCGATACCTGGCTGGTGCTCGGTGAAGTCGTCGGCGTCCATATCCTGCAGACCTTGTTGGTGGACGGCAAATACGATACCGCTGCGGCGCAACCGATCCTGCGGGGCGGCGGAGCGGCGGATTATTTCGCGATCAGTCCGGAGGGCCGCTTCAGGATGATGCGCCCGAAGGCTTGATCACCCTGCCCGGATGGCATCGGGTATTGAAGGGGTAAACGTACCAAGTGTCGGTTACCGGTCGCTGTGTTCTGTATCGAAAACAGCGACCGGCATGATTCATCAATGAAACTTTTTGGACAGCTTGGCGCCGAGAAGTCAGAATAGCGGTGGAGAATCCGGGTACATGGCACCGCTGACACCATTGCCGGCCCATGCAGCACCGGGGTTCTTCAAATCAGAAATCTTTTTAACAGCAATGCCAGATGTATAGAGGAGTTTCATGAACAAGGCAGAAATCATTGAAAAGGTCGCCACCGACCAGGACCTGACCAAGGTGCAGGCAAAGGCGATTGTCGAGCAGGTATTCGGCTTCGTTGGCGCGGACCTGAAGAAGGAAGGGCGTTTTTCCTTTCCGGACCTCGGCACTTTTACCGTTACCGAACGCGCTGCCCGCAAAGGCAGGAATCCGGCAACGGGAGAAGCGATTAAAATCAAGGCATCCAAGAACGTGCGCTTCAAGGCAGCGCCGTCATTGAAGGCATTGGTCGCGAAAGTAAAGGTCAAGTAATACTTGATGTCGGAAGGGGCGCATCAAGCGCCCCTTTTTCTTAGGAGCAGGCTGACCTTCATGTTCTTCGGGGTTCGGCCTCGATTGTCACCATTTACTTCGGAGCATCGCAATGAGAACCAAGAAAGTCAGGACATCACAATCTCCCGTAGCAGATGGATTCATCAATGTGCCGGTGTCGAACGTCACCCGTGACGGCTTGCATCTCCTGAAGGAAGCGATGGGCGTCGCAAGCCAGGCGGAGGTGATTGAAAAACTGGTCGCCATCGGTGTGGCGATCCATCATGCGACGCGGGACAACCCTTAGAAAATAACGGCTGCAGACGTATCTGCCGGAAAAAGCGGAACGTCATTCCCGGCGCACCAGCCCGTCGTTGGTCGTGCGGATAGCATCCAAAGCCAGGGAGCACGGCGCTGTCCGGTGCTCGTGCAAAGCCGCATGCATGTCCTTGTCGGCACATGCAGTCGGGCGTCCTTCAGGACGCTTCATCCTTTCGCCGTCCGGCGAATACACCACCTGAGGCAAGCATTCCCGCCAGGGCCCAGAACACGGGCACTGTTCCCACCGCCGAACCGAGTGCGCCGAAGAACAACGG
>NZ_DAIUCO010000031.1:0-30598 GCF_036846085.1 Noviherbaspirillum sp.
CGCCGACGTCGCCGGTTCCGAAAACGCGATTTCCGTGGCCGGGGCTTGGGCGGGCGTTGATGCTTCCACTGTCGGGGCTGCATTCGCCAATGCCACCGGCTCGGACTGCGCGACAACGGGTTCTGCCGGCGTCACATTCTCCTGAACCTGCTCAGCCGCAACCGGGGCGGCCTGTTCGTCGACAGGAGCTGGCTCGGCTGCTTCGTGCATCGACACCGTGGTGGTCTCCACCGTGGCTTCGACAACCGAGGTACGCGTGGTCTGCAATTCAGCGACGCCATTGTCCGATGTCGCCGTACTTGCCATCGCCACCTCCGCAATTTCAAGCTGTACCGTCTTGGTTTCCAGAACGGCATCGACGTCCGCATCGCCGTCGTTGCCGGCGGCCATGATTTCCGTGCCTTCTCCGTTTTCGCGTTCACGGCGATTGCGGTTGCGGCCGCCACGGCGACGGCGACGGCGACGCTCGTCGCCTTGCTCGGCGTTCTCTTCTTCCGGCAATCCGATCGACGCCTGGATTGGTTCGGCAGTGTCCGCCGCAGTCAATGCGGGTGTCTGCGGTACATGGCTGGCAATTTCCGGAGCGGCCGGCGCGAGTGCATTGACCGGCAATTCCTCGACCTTGGCTTCCTTGTTACGGTCGTCGCGCTGGCGCGGCTGGCGTTCGCGGCGTGGTTCGCTGCCTTCGCGCGGCGCTCTTGGCTGGCGTGGCGCCGGCGCGTCGGGTGCTGCTTGTATCGCCGGTGCCGGTTTCACCGCTGATTCGCGGGTTTCGCGGCTGTTGTCGCGCTCTTCGCCTTTTTCGCCTTTCTCGCGACCATTGCGGCCACGGCCGCGGCCTCGCGCATTGCCGCGTCCGGCCCGCTCGCCGCGCTCGCGCGTCGGCTGCGGTTTCTCTTCCACCACTGGCGCAGGTGCGGCAACCGGTGTCACCGGCTTCTTGCGGAAGAAACCGAACATGCGGCTGAAGAAACCTTGCTCGGCGGGTGGCATGACCGGCGGGGCAACAGGAGCGACCGGCTCGACCGGCTTGCGTTCGACAATCGGTGCCGGCTGGTCGGGGGTAATGCCCTTGACCACCGCTTCCTGGCGCGGCCGGATGTCTTCCTTCTGGCGCTTGTTGTAACCGATGTCGGTATCGGCTTCCTCGGCCATGCTGTAGCTGGCCTGCATTTCCTCAAGGCGCGGATCATCGTGCTTGAGGCGTTCGAGCTTGTAATGGGGTGTTTCGAGATGCTTGTTCGGGATCATGACGACCGTCACGCGATGACGCGTCTCGATCTTCAGGATTTCGCCGCGTTTCTCGTTCAACAGGAAAGCCGCGACATCGACCGGCGCCTGCACATGGATCGCGGCGGAGTTTTCCTTCATCGCCTCTTCCTGGATGATGCGCAGAACCTGCAGGGCGGAGGATTCGGTATCGCGGATATGGCCGGTGCCGTTGCAACGCGGGCAAGTGACGTGGCTGCCTTCGGAGAGCGAAGGACGCAGGCGCTGACGGGACAGTTCCATCAGGCCGAAACGGGAAATCTTGCCCATCTGCACCCGTGCGCGGTCATAGCGCAGGGAATCCTTCAGGCGGGTTTCGACTTCACGCTGGTTCTTCGCGTTCTCCATGTCGATGAAGTCGATCACGATCAGGCCGCCGAGGTCGCGCAGGCGCAGCTGGCGTGCAACTTCGTCGGCGGCTTCGCAATTGGTATGGAATGCGGTGGTTTCGATGTCGCTGCCGCGGGTGGCGCGGGCGGAGTTGACGTCGATGGAAACCAGGGCTTCGGTGTGATCGATGACGATGGCGCCGCCGGAGGGCAGGGGGACGGTGCGCGAGTACGCGGTCTCGATCTGGTGTTCGATTTGAAAACGGGAGAACAGCGGCACGTCGTCGCGGTAGCGTTTGACCCGGTGCACCATATCGGGCATCACATGGGACATGAACTGCTGCGCTTGTTCGTAAATATCGTCGGTATCGATCAGGATCTCGCCGATGTCGGGCTGGAAATAGTCGCGGATGGCGCGAATGACGAGCGATGATTCCTGGTAGATGAGGAAGGCGCCCGGGGCCGACTGGCCGGCGCCTTCGATTGCCCGCCATAGTTGCATCAGGTAATTCAAGTCCCATTGCAGCTCTTCCACATTTCGGCCGATGCCGGCGGTCCGGGCGATCACCGACATGCCGGAAGGCAGATCGAGCTGGTCCATCGTTTCCCGCAATTCCTGCCTGTCCTCGCCTTCAACCCGGCGCGATACGCCGCCGCCTCTCGGGTTATTCGGCATCAATACCAGATAGCGTCCAGCCAGAGAAATAAAGGACGTCAGTGCTGCGCCCTTGTTGCCGCGCTCTTCCTTTTCGACCTGGACCATGATCTCCTGGCCCTCGCGCAACGCTTCCTTGATGGAGGCATTCCGGACGTCGACACCGTCGCGAAAATAACTGCGGGCGACTTCCTTGAAAGGGAGGAAGCCGTGGCGTTCTTCACCGTAGTTGACGAAGCAGGCTTCCAGGGAGGGCTCGATGCGGGTGATGATGCCCTTGTAGATATTCGACTTGCGCTGTTCGCGGCCGGTCGTTTCGATATCAATGTCGATGAGCTTTTGCCCATCGACAATGGCCACGCGCAGTTCTTCCTGCTGCGTGGCGTTGAACAACATGCGTTTCATTTTTTGCTCCGTGACCTTACGGTCATCTTTAATGCTGTCAAAGGGTGAATGACACCGATTGATGCAGCCTTGCTATTGGGATGTACGCGAGGACGGAGTGCTCAAGGAGGGAATTGCCTTAGCGTGCGGCAAAGGCAGGTACTACCCGCTTTTGCCGCAACAGGGCGCGGACATGGTTGCTCCGCATGCCGTTTACGCGCTAACGCCGTGCCAAGCGTCTCGATAACATCGAGCGCAAGGGGCACGGCATAAAACGACTTGGCCAAGCCGGGCCATACAGTGAGCCCGGCGGACATCGGCATTCGGAATTCATCCACGTCTACCAGCGAGCATGTCTTCATGACGGACACTGCTTGCCGGCGTTATCCTTATGATTCAAGCATTCTTTTCCATCATCCCTGCGCGTTGTCGATCACAACAACGCCGATCCAAACAACGGTGTAACGCAGACTCGCGCGAGGATGATGCGTACACATCTTTTCCATCGAATTTGCAAATTGGCGAGGCCGGTGGAGACGCCCCTGTGTAGAATGTGCTTTTTATTCTTACACCAGCAGCGTATTTGTAACTGCTGCGAAACAATTATATATTCAAAATGAAGGACTTAGCGAGAGTTTCTGGTAAGCGGGCTGAAACCCAAAGCGCAGACCAGCCGTCACAAGTCTCTCCTCAAGTCCAACTCATTACGATTTCCGACGAAGAGGCCGACCAGCGTATCGATAATTTTTTGTTACGCATCTGCAAAGGCGTACCGAAAAGCCATATTTACCGGGTTTTGCGGTCAGGGGAAGTTCGTGTCAACAAGGGACGGATCGACCAGACCTACCGGTTGCGTGAAGGGGACGTGGTACGTGTGCCGCCAGTCCGCATGGCTGAAAAACAGCCGAGCGGCGCACCCGGAAGCGAATTTCATATCTTGCTTGAAGACAATCATTTGCTCGTTATCGATAAGCCGGCAGGCGTCGCGGTGCATGGCGGGTCGGGTGTCAGCTATGGCGTAATCGAGCAATTGCGCGCATCGCGGCCACAGGCGAAGTTTCTCGAACTGGTCCATCGCCTTGACCGGGACACCTCCGGCATCTTGATGCTTGCCAAGAAGCGCTCGGCGCTGACAAACATGCATGAACAGATACGCGATGGCGATATCGACAAGCGTTACTTCGCGTTGGTGCATGGAAACTGGCAGCATGCACGGCAGCACATCAAGTTGCCCTTGTTTAAATACAATACGCCGGAAGGCGAGCGCCGGGTCAGGGTGCAATCCGATGGATTGCCATCTCACACGGTATTTACCTTGATACGCAAATACGGCAACTTCGCGCTGCTTGATGCCGAATTGAAGACTGGTCGTACCCATCAGATCCGTGTTCATCTTTCGGCCAGCGGTTTCCCGATCGCCGGCGATGATAAATATGGCGATTTTGGCCTGAACCGGTCGCTCCAAAAAGCCGAGGGCAGCCGAATCGCGCTCAAGCGCATGTTCCTGCATGCCCGCCAGATCACATTCCTGCATCCGGAATCCGGCAAACCTGTCACCCTGTCAGCAAAACTCCCGCCCGAGTGCGAACACTTCCTGAAAAGCCTGGATTCCACCCTTGCCGTCACCTGAGCAGGGCGCCAATTACCAATACCAACATATATATGGCAAGAAAAAGATTCGATCTGATTGTCTTCGACTGGGATGGCACGCTGATGGACAGCACGTCGACGATTGTCCGCTGTATCCAGGCTGCGGCAAAGGATCTCGGCCTTCCGGTACCCGACAACAAGGCGGCGTCTTATGTCATCGGCCTCGGACTGCAGGACGCGATGCAGGCGGCATTGCCGAACTTGGATCCCAAATACTATCCGCGGATGGTTGAGCGTTACCGCTACCACTATTTATCCAAGGACAAGGGGCTCGAGCTGTTCGATGGCGTACGCGAAATGCTTGCCGATCTGTCCCAGCAAGGCTATTTTCTTGCGGTGGCAACCGGCAAAAGCCGGGTAGGGCTGAACAGGGCCCTTGATGCCAGTCAGCTACTTTCCGTGTTCGATGCAACCCGCTGTGCGGACGAAACGTTCTCCAAGCCCCATCCGGCGATGCTGCAGGAATTGACGCGGGAGTTGGGCCAGGATTTGCTGCGTACGGTCATGATCGGCGACACCACGCATGATCTGCAGATGGCAATCAACGCAGGCGCCGCAGGCATCGCGGTACATTACGGTGCTCACCCCTCGGATGAATTGAAGGCGTTGAATCCGATCTTTGCCGCAGATTCCGTCGCCGAACTGCATGCCTGGCTTGGCGAGAATGCATAATGACCGTTACCGCGATACCAATTTGCAGTTCGGATGCCGTGGTCGAGGGCGGGAAGGGCATACGTTTTCCTGTGACGGCAGGCGGCGACAACGGCAATGGTTTTGTCATTCGATATGATGGCAAGGTGTACGGATACCTTAACCGGTGTGCGCATGTCCCGATCGAACTCGACTGGAACGAGGGTGATTTCTTCGAGTCCAGCGGCCTTTATTTGATGTGTTCCACCCATGGCGCGATTTACACGCCTGAAAGCGGCCAATGTGTAGGCGGACCGTGCCGCGGTGGCCGTTTGCGGCCTATCATGGTGGTTGAACGCGACGGCCACGTATTTTGGCAGCCGGATGATTACCTGACACCGGCAAAGGTTTAACAGGGAAGAAAAGAGTCGATAACAATGAGCAACAATGGTTTTGATGACAACAACGAAGCATCGCGCGGCCCATCCGGCCAAGCCGATCTTCCTCAGGCTAAGCCAGCCGGCTGGGAACGCAGCGTACTGGAAAAATTGGCCTTTGCGACCCTGGCCGAGCAACGCGCACGGCGGCGTTGGGGCATTTTCTTCAAGCTGGCGACGTTGGCGGTAATCGTGGCCGCACTTTGGATCGGTTCCGGCTACAACGCGGGCGAGAGCGATCCGGTCGGCGCCCATACCGCGCTCATTGAAATCGATGGCACGATCGAATCCGGAACGGTGGGATCGGCAGACTCCGTCGTTCCGGCGCTCAACAGAGCGTATTCGGACGAGAACGCCGTTGGCGTGATCTTGCGCATCAACAGCCCGGGAGGCAGCCCTGTACAGGCAGGCATCATCAATGACGAGATCGTCCGGCTTCGCAAGGCTTATCCGAAAAAGCCACTTTATGTCGTGGTGGATGAAATCTGCGCATCCGGCGGGTATTACATTGCGGTAGCGGCCGACAAAATTTTTGTCAACAAAGCGAGCATCGTCGGATCAATCGGTGTACTGATGGAGGGATTTGGGTTTACCGGATTAATGGAAAAAGCGGGCGTCGAACGCCGGCTGATGACCGCCGGTGAAAACAAGGGATTCATGGATCCTTTCAGCCCGCAAAGCGAAAAGCAAAAGACATATGCTCAGGAAATGCTCGACGAAGTGCATCGTCAATTCATCGATGTCGTGCGGCAAGGTCGTGGCAAGCGGCTCAAGGAAACGCCGGAAACCTTTTCCGGATTGTTCTGGAGCGGTGCCAAGGCGGTGGAAATAGGCTTGGCCGATGGTTTCGGCACTGTTGATACCGTTGCGCGCGACGAGCTCAAGGCTGAAGACATCGTTGACTATACGCAGCATGAAGGACTGTCCGAGCGGCTGCTGAAGAAATTCGGAGGCGCGGTTGGTACCGCCGCGATGGCGTCATTGTGGAACTCTGCGAAACCGTCGCTGAAATAATTGCCACTACATCGCGGATTAAACAAAAATTTGAATTTGACCCTTGAAAGTCTTCGGGTTCTTTTTATACTGCAGATGTCCAGCGGCAGAATCGATCTTTGTACGTAAAACGATACCGTAACAAGGAGAAATTTCTGAGTTGGTCGACTAAGCTACCGCATCATTGATGCGGCTACAAGAAGTCTCGGACTTCTTCATGAACGCCCTTCCGGGGCAGGCAAAACGGCGGCTTTGACCGCCGTTTTGCACGTCTGAAATCTCTAGTCCGCAAGCATCAGAAACACGGTGGGTTTCTTTTGAAAGTCCGGGACTCTACCGCCGGCGAAGTCGCTCTTCCATTTGCCGACGGCTTGCATGGTGATCGCCTCGGATGGAAGACTCAGGTCGGTTGCGACGCATACCAAAGTGGACGTCTTGCAATGATTGATCAGCGCCTCGAAACAGGCGCCGTTCCGATAGGGCGTTTCAATAAAAATCTGCGTCTGCTTTTCCTGGCGGGAGCGATCTTCAAGAAGCTTGATGCGCTTTGTCCGTTCGGTGGGATCAATCGGCAAGTAACCGTTGAAAGCAAAACTCTGTCCATTCAGGCCGCTGGCCATGACGGCAAGCAGCAACGAAGAGGGGCCAACCAGCGGCCTGACGCGAATCTTATGGGCATGGGCCATTCGGACCAGGTTCGCGCCGGGATCGGCAACTGCCGGCACACCGGCTTCGGAGATCAATCCGCCATCAGCGCCATTCAGAATCGGGGCCAGCAATTCGGGTAATTTGCCGGCATCGGTATTTACATTCAACTCCGAGATCCGAATTTCCTGCAGAGGCCTGGCGAGCGGGTGCCCGAGCGCGACGGTTTTCAGGAAAGCGCGGGTTGTCTTCGCATTTTCAGCAATGAAGTATTCAAGCCCTGCAGCAATCGACCGGACGGTTTCAGGAATGATTTCCGCAAGCGGGTCGGCTCGATCCAGATCTACGGGGCCAAGTGTGTTGGGAATGAGATAGAGGATGCCTGGCATGCAATAGCACGGGATAAATTAGCTGAAAAATTGCACGCCCGCGCGACGCAGCATGGACGTTAATGCAATCAGTGGTAGACCGGTCAGTGCGGTTGGATCGGTGCTTTCGATCTTCTCGATAATCGCAATTCCCAACCCTTCATTTTTCGCGCTGCCGGCACAATCGTATGGTTGCTCGATACGCAGATATGCGTCTAGTTCGTTGTCCGGCAGATCGCGGAATTTCACGGCAGTCTGCACATTCTCCACCTGAGCCTGATGCATCGCGCCGTCACGGCCATCCCAGACGCATAGCGCAGTATGAAAAATTACCTGGCGGCCACGCATCTTCTGAAGTTGCTTCAATGCGTTTTCGTGTGATCCCGGCTTGCCGATTTGTTCGCCGTCCAGCGTTGCAACCTGGTCCGAGCCGATAACCAGTGCCTGTGGCATCAACTTCGCGACTGCCTCTGCTTTTTCCCGTGCCAATCGAAGGGCGGTGGCATGCGGGGTTTCGTCCATATTTGGCGTTTCGTCGATTCGGGGGGCCAGCACGTCGAACGGTATGCGCAAACGGGACAGCAATTCCTTGCGATATTGAGAGCTTGATGCAAGAACAAGATGGAATGGAGCGGACGATGGCATTGATATATCGCGTTGTTACTCGGGCTTATATTGAACAGAAATGCATCAACAAATGCGTGCTAACACTTTGACGAATAAGGGAAAAGCCTGTTATTATCGCAGGTTTTCCGGATTCGGCTTGTCCTATGAATGCTTTTGTTATCGACGCTTTCGAGTTTTGTCGCGTCAAGGAGCGGCGGGACGGTGAGATCGAGTTGTCGAAACTGCCGCGTCTGGCCGATGAATCGGTCGACAAGGTCGGCGTGATTCGCTGGTCCCTTCAGGGCGGCAGCGATAGTCACGGACATCCCAGGCTGCTGCTCTCGATCGGCGGCGCAATCAGCCTCATGTGCCAACGGTGCCTGACGCCGCTCGTATTTGAAATCGCTTCGAAATCGACGCTTGTGCTTGCGCGTGATGAGGCCAGTGCCGACGAGATGGATGTCCTTCTTGCCGACGAAGACGTAGAGGTGATCGTTGGCGAAACGGAGTTCAACATCGCTGAGTTAATCGAAGATGAGGCCCTTTTGGCAATTCCTCTGTCACCGAAGCACGAAGCTTGTCCGGCCGGGTTGGTCCCTGAGTCTGTGGCAAAGGAAGAAAAAGTGTCGCCATTCGCGGTGCTTAAGAATTTGAAGCAGTGATGTGACGCCATGTGCCTCGCAACGCTGTAATCATGTGAAGTAAAAATGTGCAGTACGGAATCTGGTTTTACGGCAAGTTCGTAAATCCGATATGTTAAAATCTCAAGTCTTTAGGTTTAGGAGCTATCATGGCCGTCCAACAAAACAAGAAATCCCCTTCCAAGCGTGGCATGCATCGTGCACACGATTTCCTGGTCGCTCCGCCTCTGGCAGTTGAGCCGACAACCGGTGAAACCCATCTGCGTCACCACATCAGCCCGAACGGTTACTATCGTGGCCGCAAGGTACTGAAGACAAAAAACGACGAGTAATCGTCGATCACTGTTCCAATCGAAAAACGGCGCGGCAGGTTTGACTTGGCGCCGTTTTTTCATATGCTGAAACAGTCTGTTTCGTCATTTTGAATCACGCCGGATCTGGCCCGAAAGATGGTTGGAACAAGGGTCTGAATCAAAACAATGACAATTAAAATTTCCATCGACTGCATGGGTGGCGATCATGGCCCTGCGGTCACGATTCCCGCAGCTATATCCTTCGTCAATCACGAGCCGCGCGCCGAGTTGATATTGGTTGGTCTCGAAGAAGCGATTCGCGGAGAACTCAAGAAGCACAAAGCGATCGACCATCCTAGGCTTTCCATCGTAAACGCGACGGAAGTTGTCGCCATGGACGATCCGCTGGAAGTCGCATTGCGCCGCAAAAAAGATTCATCAATGCGGGTTGCGATCAATCTGGTCAAGGACGAGCAGGCTCAGGCATGTGTCTCTGCGGGAAATACCGGCGCCCTGATGGCGGTATCGCGCTATGTCCTGAAAACGATCCCCGGTGTTGACCGCCCGGCAATATGCACGCTGATTCCCAATCAGAAGGACGCGCCGACATACATGCTCGACCTCGGCGCGAATGTCGATTGCGAGGCTCAGCATTTGCACCAGTTCGCACTGATGGGGTCGGCACTCGTTTCCGCCTTGGACGGCAAGGCTAAACCGACGGTCGGACTGCTCAATGTCGGCGCGGAGGATATCAAGGGAAACGATGTCGTAAAACAAACCGCGGAATTGCTGCGTATCGACCATGCAAAAGGCTTAATCAATTTTTACGGCAATGTGGAAGGCAACGATATCTTCGAAGGTACGACCGATATCGTCATTTGTGACGGGTTCGTCGGCAATATCGTTCTCAAAGCTTCCGAGGGCCTCGGCCGCTTCGTCAAGAAGGCGCTGACTGCCGAATTCAAAAGCAATCCCCTCAACATGCTGGGCGCGCTGATTGCCGGTGGTGCGATCAAGGCCTTTTCCAAACGCATGAATCCATCCCGCTACAATGGTGCCAGCCTGCTGGGGTTGCGCGGCCTGGTTTTCAAAAGCCATGGCGGCGAAAACGCTTATGGCTATGAATGGGCGATCAAGCGCGCATTCGACGCCGCGGACCATGAGCTTATATCGCGCATTTCCAAGACGTTCGCCGAACTGATGCCGCACTCCGAAGGTGCTCTGACCCCTGAAGGGCCGGCCGCAGTGGAAGAACTCACACAACAGAAGACGGCATGACTCTCTATAGCAAAATCATCGGTACCGGAAGTTTTTTGCCTCCCAAGCGAGTGACCAATCAGGAATTGGCGGTGCAACTCGCCGAGAAGGGCGTCGAGACTTCTGACGAATGGATCGTATCCCGTAGCGGAATTTCTGCCCGACATTATGCAGAGCCGGACGTGCAGTCGAGCGACCTTGCCGTTGCTGCGTCCAGGCACGCTATTGATATGGCGGGCCTGCAGGCCAATGACATTGACCTGATCATCCTCGCAACGTCTACGCCTGACTACTTTGGCGGTTTCCCAAGCACCGCCTGCGTCGTGCAGCGCAAGCTGGGCATCACGAACGGCTGTGCAGCGGTAGACGTGCAGGCGGTATGCAGCGGCTTTGTCTATGCCGTCTCCGTGGCGGACAGCTTCATCAAATCCGGCGCGCACAAGAATGTGCTGGTTATTGGCGCCGAAGTGTTTTCCCGTATTCTGAATTTCGAAGATCGCACAACGTGCGTGCTGTTCGGCGATGGTGCCGGCGCAGTCGTGCTTACCGCGTCCGACACGCCCGGTGTTCTTGCGACCAAGCTCCATGCCGATGGCAGCCATGCCGATATTCTTTGCGTGCCCGGCAGCGTCAGTCGTGGCGTGGTGGAAGGCAGCGCATTCCTGTACATGGACGGACAAGCGGTGTTTAAGCTGGCTGTATCCGTTCTCGACAAGGTGGCTCATGAAGCACTGGAAGTCGCCGGCATGAGTGCCTCTCAACTGGATTGGCTGATCCCGCATCAAGCCAATATCCGCATCATGCAAAGCACCGCCAAGAAGCTTGGGCTGCCACTTGAGAAAATGGTCGTCACCGTCGATCAGCACGGAAACACTTCGGCCGCTTCCATTCCGCTTGCCCTCGACAAGGCGGTGAGGGATGGCCGTATCAAGCCCGGCCACAACGTCTTGATGGAAGGCGTTGGTGGTGGCTTTACCTGGGGTGCGGTTCTCGCACAAATGTAACTTTCCGATCAAACGCATGACTACATTCGCATTCGTCTTTCCAGGACAGGGTTCGCAAGCCATCGGCATGTTGAACGGTTTCGCTGATAACCATGTCGTCCGGCAGACCGTTGCCGAAGCGTCGGACGCATTGCAGTTCGACCTCGCCAAGCTGATCGCCGAAGGGCCCAAGGAAGAACTGGATCTAACTACCAACACCCAACCTGTCATGCTGACCGCGGCAGTTGCGACTTATCGTGCATGGATTGCCGCCGGCGGCCCGGTGCCGTCGATTGTCGCGGGACATAGCCTGGGTGAGTATGCCGCACTTGTTGCTTCAGGCGTCGTTGCCTTCAAGGATGCCGTGCCGCTGGTACGGTTCCGGGCCCAGGCAATGCAGGAAGCTGTGCCCGTCGGTCAAGGCGGCATGGCCGCCATACTTGGATTGTCGGATGAGGACGTGAAAGCGGCTTGCGCAGCCGCTGCACAAGGTGAGGTGGTCGAAGCAGTCAACTTCAACGCACCGGCACAGGTTGTGATCGCAGGCCACAAGTCGGCGGTCGAGCGTGCTTGCGAGGCTGCGAAGGCCAAGGGCGCCAAACGCGCGTTGCCTCTCCCTGTGTCTGCACCATTTCACTCCTCGCTTCTGCGCCCGGCGTCGGATCGCTTGCGTGATTACATGACGAATATGAATTTCGCTTCTCCGGGCATTCCGGTTATCAACAATGTCGATGTGGCCGTCGTGAAGGATGTCGCCGCTATCAAAGACGCACTTGTGCGCCAGGCAGCCAGCCCCGTTCGCTGGGTCGAGACAATCCAGAAAATGTCGGCTAGCGGCGTGACGCACGTCGTCGAGTGCGGACCTGGAAAGGTGCTCGCTGGCTTGACGAAGCGGATTGACGCGAACCTGTCAGGTGACACGATTGTGGATCAGGCTTCGCTGGATAAAGTTCTGGAGGCGCTGAAATGAACCTGCACAATCAAGTGGCGCTGGTAACCGGCGCATCGCGCGGAATCGGTCGCGCAATTGCGCAAGAACTGGCGAAACAAGGGGCAAAGGTAATTGGCACTGCAACGTCCGAATCGGGCGCAGCAGGAATATCGGCATACCTGCAGGAAATTCGGCCGGACGCCGGCAGGGGCGTGGTGCTGAACGTCAACGACGGCGATGCCTGCGCGCAGACTGTCGAATCAATCCAGAAGGAGTTCGGTTCGCTGTCGATCCTCGTCAACAATGCAGGCATCACGCAGGACCAGCTGGCGATGCGCATGAAGGATGAGGAATGGGATGCCGTCATTGCCACAAATCTGACAGCTGTCGCGCGCCTGTCGCGGGCTGTACTGCGCGGCATGATGAAGGCCAAGCACGGGAGAATCATCAATATCACTTCGGTGGTGGGTTCGGCCGGCAATGCCGGGCAGATGAACTATGCGGCGGCCAAGGCAGGGGTTGCAGGGATGAGCCGCGCGCTCGCACGCGAGATCGGAAGCCGCAACATCACTGTCAATTGCGTCGCCCCGGGTTTTATCGATACCGACATGACCAGGGAGCTGGGTGAACAGCAGGCCGCAGCATTGATGCAGCAGATTCCGCTAGGGCGCTTCGGTATGCCGGAGGATATTGCGGCCGCGGTCGCCTTCCTTGCGTCACCGCAGGCGGCCTACATTACGGGCACCACACTGCACGTCAATGGCGGCATGTACATGAGCTAGACATACACTGGACGCTTTTTGGCTGAAGTTGGCGCATTATTGAAAACAGAAGCCGAAAGTGAATTTTCATTGCGCAAACCTGATAAAATGCGCGCACTTTCTGTCACCCATTGGAGGGATAATATGTCCGATATCGAACAACGCGTTAAGAAAATCGTCGCTGAGCAACTTGGCGTCGCTGAAGCAGACATCAAGAATGAGTCGTCGTTTGTCGATGATCTCGGTGCAGATTCGCTGGACACGGTCGAACTCGTGATGGCACTCGAAGATGAATTCGAGATGGAAATCCCTGACGAGCAAGCAGAGAAAATCACTACAGTGCAGCAGGCGATCGATTACGCCAAGGCGCACGTCAAGGCCTAATTTGTTTTTGACTGACTTCAGGAGAACCGCTTGAGCCGCGCACGTGAACGCCGCGTCGTAATCACCGGCCTCGGTTGCATTTCGCCTGTCGGCAATACGATTGCCGATGCATGGACAGCCCTTACCGCAGGCAAGTCCGGCATTGCGACCATCACCAAATTCGATGCCACGCCATTCTCCACCCGGTTCGCCGGCGAGGTAAAAGGCTTCAATATCGAGGACTACATTCCCGGTAAGGAAGCACGCCATATGGATACATTCATCCATTACGGCATGGCAGCCGGAATTCAGGCAATCCAGGATAGCGGCCTGGTAGTGACCGAGGAGAATGCCGAGCGAATCGGCGTGATCGTCGGGTCAGGTATCGGCGGTTTGCCGATGATCGAAGAGACCCACGCCGAGCTGACGAAGCGCGGTCCCCGCCGCATCAGCCCTTTCTTCGTTCCTGCGTCGATCATCAACATGATTTCCGGCCACCTTTCGATCAAGTATGGATTCAAGGGGCCGAATATCGCCATCGTGACCGCTTGTACGACAGGGCTGCACTGCATCGGCGCTGCTGCCCGCATGATCGAATATGGCGACGCCGATGTCATCGTGGCGGGTGGTGCGGAGTCGACAGTTTCGCCACTAGGCCTTGGCGGATTCGCGGCGGCCAGAGCTCTGTCGGCCCGTAATGACGATCCGCAAACCGCCTCTCGTCCCTGGGATAAGGATCGTGACGGTTTCGTGCTCGGCGAAGGTGCCGGCGTTATGGTCGTGGAAGAGTACGAGCATGCGAAGGCGCGCGGCGCAAAGATCTATGCGGAAGTTCTCGGTTTCGGAATGAGTGCGGATGCGTATCATATGACCGCTCCCCTGGAAGATGGCGATGGCGCTCGACGCTGCATGGTCGCTGCCATGAAAAATGCGCAGGTTAATCCGGAGCAGGTGGATTACGTGAATGCACACGGCACTTCGACGCCGCTTGGTGATATAGCAGAAACCGTGGCAATCAAGCGCGCGCTAGGCGATCATGCCAAGAACATCGTTGTCAATTCCACGAAGTCGATGACTGGCCACCTGCTCGGTGGCGCAGGCGGGCTGGAATCGGTATTTACTGTGCTGGCCCTGCACCATCAGTTATCACCGCCAACCATCAATATCTTCAATCAGGATCCGGAATGCGATCTTGACTATTGCGCGAACAGCGCGCGTGAGATGTCAATCAATATCGCCGTAAAGAATTCATTTGGATTCGGCGGTACGAACGGCACACTCATTTTCGGTAAAGTCTGAATGCACCAAGGCTCGTCCTGAAACGGACGAGCCTTGGCGACATTTCCAGTTCATCCCATGTCCATTGCCACGTCGGTCACGATCAGGCCGTCTCGTTCTTTATTGGCTATGGTAGGAGGCATGTGCGGCATGACCATGATCATCGCATGCTTGCTTCTGTCTTCTCGCATTGGCGATCCGCCTCCCGCTTTGCGTTACACGCTCGGGGTTTTCATTTTTTTTCTCGCATTTTTTGGGTTTTATCATACTGTTCGGAACCGAAAAGTTCTACAACTTAATATCTCGGGCACGGGACAGGTTCGGCTCTCGAAAGTAACTGGTTCGACCCCCTCTTGTCATGAACAGAATTGGCCGCATGTAAAAGATCAAGGTCCACAGGTTAGCTTGCTGCAGGACTCGACGCTTTGGTCGCATTTGCTGCTTCTTCGTTTGAAGTCCGATGATGGGACAACTACAGTAATACCGGTCTTGCCCGACAGCGTTTCGCGGGACGGCTTTAGGGCTTTATCGGTTGCATGTCGATGGATTGCAGTGCAGCAAAATTCATCGTCGCTAAAATAAATCTGATTTATGTTCAACAAGATTGAACTTCTTATATTTCTTCCAGTCAACTAGCAAGCCGCGCATATGTTGCAATGAAACAAGGGAATGGGGATTGACGACAGAACGCGATATTGATCAACTGCTTGTCGAGCGTGTCCAGCGTGGCGATAAAAAAGCGTTTGAGCTATTAGTGACCAAGTACCAGCGGAAACTGATGCGGCTCGTTTCGCGGCTCGTGCGCGACCAGGCGGAAGCGGAGGATGTGGTGCAGGAAGCCTTCATAAAGGCATACCGTGCATTGCCCCAATTCCGCGGGGATTCTGCGTTTTATACCTGGCTATATCGGATCGGTATCAACACCGCGAAGAATTACCTGGTAACGCAGGGCAGGCGCGCGCCAACCTCGACCGAGGCGGACGCCGAGGAAGCAGAAACTTTTGATGATGGCGATTACCTAAGAGACATCAACACGCCCGAGTCGATGTTGGCAACCAAGCAGATTGCCGAGACGGTGAACGTTGCGATGGACGCGCTCCCCGACGAGCTGAGAGTCGCAATAACATTGCGCGAAATTGAAGGCTTGAGCTACGATGAAATCGCTGAAGCCATGGGGTGTCCGATAGGAACGGTACGTAGTCGGATATTCAGGGCCAGGGAAGCGATCGCTGAAAAACTGCGGCCGCTTCTCGGGACTGCGATAGACAAACGCTGGTAGTGGCAAAAATAGGTGGTAAAGAACAGATTTTGACGAAAAAACAGGGATTCGCCCGGCTTGAACGAGGTAGTGATGAATACGAAAGAAATGACCCAGGAACAGATTTCCGCCCTCGTTGATGGCGAATTATGCGAACAGCACATCGATCTCGCGTTGGCCGCGTTGCGTCAACCTCGAGGACGGGACGCCTGGGAAGCCTACCATCAGATCGGCGATGTGTTGCGTTCCGACGACATGGCTGTGGAGCTCAGTCCAGGGTTCGCTGCACGGATGGTCGCCCGCCTCGAGGCCGAACCCACTGTCGTCGCACCATCCAATATCAGCAAGCCGATTGCATCGCCAACGCTCGGCGTGATCCAGCCTCGTACGGCAGCGAATGATGCTCCTGTGCAAAGGCCTTCAATGAGGAACTGGGCTGTTCCGGGTATGGCAGCCGCAGCCGCAGTTGCTTCGGTCATGTTTGTCGCCTCGCCGCAGTTGCTGGTGGCAGGCAAGGAGGCTCCAGCTTCGGCCATGCAGATTGCGGGCTCGGGCAAGGTATCGGTTGCATCGCCATCCCAATCAAGCGTGGTCACCGCCGAAGGTCCCGAAGGTGTCGTGCTGCGCGATCCGCAGATTGACGATTACCTGCTCGCGCATCAACGCTTTTCTCCCTCCGTGTACAGCTCTGCTCAATTTGCTCGATCGGCCACATTTCCAACTGCTTCCAATAAATGATTTGTATGCGGCAAACACTCGGTTTTTTTAAGTTTGTCGTTGTTCTGTCCACATTCTTCGCATTTTCCGCCTTCGCGGAAAATGCAGATTCGCTGGCCGACAAGCGGGATGCGCAGTACTGGCTGAAGAAGATTCAATCATCGGCGCAAAAACTGGATTATTCGGGAGCGTTCGTTTATCAGCAGGGTAACCAGATTCGTACGTCACGAATAACCCATTTGCTCGATGGGAAAAACGAAATCGAGAAACTTGAAATTCTTGATGGCAAGCCAAGGGAATACATCCGCACGAATGATGAAGTAATTTGTTATGTGCCGGAAGTCAAAACGATGCTCATCGAGAAGAGGGTGACGCATGATGTTTTCCCGGCGATCCTCGCAACGAATCCTTCGGAACTGACGCAGTTTTATAACGTCCGGATGGATGAAACTGGCAGAGTCGCCGGCCATGAATGCCAGGCGATCGTTCTCGAACCGAAGGACAATTTTCGATATGGTTACAAGCTATGGGCCGAAAAGTCGACCGGACTGCTATTGAGAGCGCAAACCCTGAACGACAAAAGTGAAGTGGTTGAGCAGATTTCGTTCACCCAGATCGCTATCGGCGGTGTGGACAAAAGCAAGGTAAAACCGACCTTCAAAAACACCACGGGCTGGAAGGTGGAAAATACATTGATGAGTCAAGCCAGTCTGTCAGGCTGGAATGTCAAATCTGTTCCACCCGGATTCAAGAAGATTCGTGAGGTCAAGCGGATGGTGTCGGATGGCGCTGTAGCTAATGCGGGGAGCTCCGCAAGTACGCAACGCGAAGTGTCGCAAATGGTTTTCTCTGACGGGCTGGCAGCCATCTCGGTCTTTGTCGAGCCAGGTACGCATAGTCGCACCGAGGGTTCGATGCAGCAGGGTGCAATGAATATTGTAGGCAAGCGCCATGGCGATTTTTGGCTTACCATCGTGGGCGAAGTACCTGCGCCTGCGATCAGGCAAGTCGCGAATTCGATAGAATTCAAAACCAAATAAAATAAGTGCAACCGGCCTACAAACTGGATGTTATGAAAATCATATTTTTTCGCAAGAGCACGGCTGCTGCCGTGCTTTTTAGTGCTATCAGCGCCTTATTTGTTCCTTCCATGGTTGGAATCGGGAATGCGTCAGCCGCTTCCGTCGCAGGCCTGCCCGATTTTGCGGACCTGGTCGAAAAAACCGGTGGCGCGGTCGTGAATATTCGAACGACCGAACGCCTGAAGCAGGGTCAGTCAGGCGTTCCAGGGGCAGAAGACGAGGAAATGCAGGAGTTCTTCCGCCGTTTCTTCGGCGTGCCCGTGCCGCCCCGTCCCCAGCAGCCTGACCGGGCGCCGCGCGGACGCTCGCCCGGTACGCAGCCTGAGGAAGAGTCGCCCCGCGGAGTCGGGTCCGGTTTCATTATTTCCGGCGACGGGTTCGTGCTGACGAATGCCCATGTGGTCGACGGGGCCGATGAGGTGTATGTCACTCTCACCGACAAACGCGAGTTCAAGGCAAAAATCATCGGCGTCGACAAGCGGACGGACGTGGCGGTTGTCAAGATCGATGGTAACAACCTGCCTCATCTGGCAGTGGGCGATCCGAGCAAATTGCGTGTCGGGGAATGGGTCATTGCGATTGGCTCGCCTTTTGGCCTCGACAATACGGTCACCGCAGGGATTATTTCGGCCAAGGCTCGGGATACAGGCGACTATCTGCCCCTTATCCAGACCGACGTGGCGGTCAATCCCGGCAATTCGGGCGGACCGCTGATCAATATGCGCGGCGAAGTGGTGGGCATCAATTCCCAGATCTACAGCCGCTCAGGTGGTTACATGGGCATTTCTTTCGCAGTGCCGATCGACGAGGCCGTGCGTGTAGCCGACCAGTTGCGTGTGTCCGGACGTGTGACGCGCGGGCGTATCGGCGTCCAGATCGGTGAAGTGACCAAGGAGGTCGCCGAGTCGCTCGGACTTGCTCGCGCGCAAGGTGCGCTGGTGCAGCGTGTCGAACCAGGCAGTCCGGCGGAGAAGGGCGGGCTCGAGGCCGGCGATATCATTCTCCGCTTCAATGGGACAAGCATCGAGAAATCGAGCGATTTGCCGCGCCTTGTCGGCGCAACCAAACCTGGAACGCGGTCTACGCTGACCTTGTGGCGAAAGGGCGCAAATCGCGACGTTACGTTGACCGTTGCCGAGCTGGAGCCGGAAAAGACAGCCAAGGCGGAAGAAAAGGCTGTGAAGCCTCCACAGCCTGCCAACTCGCTGGGTCTGGTCGTCAGCAATCTGTCCGATGCGCAAAAGAAGGAATTAAGGCTTGATAGCGGTGTGTTTGTCGATAAAGTCGAAGGTACGGCTGCACGGGCCGGGCTGCGTCCGGGCGATATCATCCTTCGGATCAATAACACCGACATCAAGGACGCACAGCAATTCAGCGCAGTGGTATCAAAGCTTGATTCGAAAAAATCGAGCGTTCTGCTGGTGCGCCGCGGTGAGGCATCGCAGTTTGTGCCGATCCGTCCGGTTACACAGTAAGCAGTCGTAACCGCACTGCTATTGTGCGAACAGGGCCGCAAGTCGATTGCTTGCGGCCTTTTTCACTTGAATGAAGAGTATGGTAGTCGCCATGATCCCTCCTGTTCCGCGGTTCACACTCTATTCACGCAGCTATTGTCATCTATGCGACGACATGCTGGAGGCGCTTCAGTCCCTGAGCAGCGACTACACATTTACTGTCGAGGTGATCGATGTGGATGCCGATGAGGCATTGGTGGCACAGTACGATGAACTGGTGCCGGTCCTTCTTGGCGACAAGGACGGGCACGGCGCTGTCTTGTTATGCAATTATTTTCTTGATGAGGTAAAAATCAGGGATTTTCTATCCACGCCTGCGCCGTCGAACTAATTCGCCGGCATGAGGATTTAAGCCTTAACTACCTACAAACATGGGCGTTCCCATTGCCCTTCGCCTCGATTTGCTGGGTTTTCCCCTCTGGAATCCGGTAAAATGCCCGCTATCGAACAACCTTTTGTCACAAGGCGCTCGCTTGGGGTGATTGCCCCCGCTTGGAGCGCCTTTTTTGTAATTGCATCTTAGTGAATGAATAACATTCGTAATTTCTCGATTATTGCCCATATCGACCATGGCAAATCGACCCTGGCCGACCGCATCATTCAGCTTTGCGGCGGCCTGACCGACCGCGAGATGGAAGCACAAGTCCTGGATTCGATGGATCTGGAACGGGAGCGCGGCATCACGATCAAGGCGCAAACCGCCGCACTGTCTTACCGCGCGCGCGATGGGCAAATCTACAACCTGAATCTGATCGATACACCCGGACACGTGGACTTCAGCTATGAAGTCAGCCGCTCCCTGTCGGCATGTGAAGGTGCGCTGCTGGTGGTGGACGCTTCCCAGGGCGTTGAGGCGCAAACCGTGGCGAACTGCTACACGGCGCTTGACCTCAATGTCGAAGTCGTCCCGGTATTGAACAAGATCGACCTGCCATCGGCCGACCCCGAGAACGCCATCAGCGAGATCGAAGATGTCATCGGCATCGACGCGACCGATGCGGTGCGTTGCTCCGCCAAGACCGGTCTGGGTGTTGAAGACGTGCTGGAATCGCTGATTGCCAGAGTGCCGCCGCCAAAGGGCGACCCCGATGCGCCGTTGCAGGCATTGATTGTCGATTCCTGGTTCGACAATTACGTCGGTGTTGTCATGCTGGTGCGAATCATCAACGGCACATTGCGTCCGAAGGACAAGATTTTGCTGATGGCGACCGGTGCGCAGTACCTGACCGAAAGCATCGGTGTATTCACGCCGAAGTCACAGGCAAGGGAAACACTGTCTGCCGGACAGGTAGGATTCATCATCGCCGGCATCAAGGAGCTCAAGGCCGCGAAGGTAGGCGATACCGTCACGCTTGCCTCCAAAAAGGCTGCCGAACCGTTGCCAGGATTCAAGGAAGTGCAACCGCAGGTCTTCGCGGGACTATTTCCCGTCGAGGCGAACCAGTACGATGCATTGCGCGATTCTCTTGAAAAGCTGAAGTTGAACGACGCCGCATTGCAGTATGAGCCGGAGGTGTCGCAGGCGCTCGGATTCGGTTTTCGCTGCGGGTTCCTCGGCCTGCTGCATATGGAAATCGTGCAGGAGCGGCTGGAACGTGAATTCGACATGGATCTCATCACCACTGCGCCGACGGTGATCTACGAAGTCGAGCTGCGCGATGGTACGGTGATAGCAGTCGACAACCCGTCGAAGATGCCGGATCCGTCAAAAATCGAAGAGGTTCGTGAGCCGATTGTCACGGTCAATCTTTACATGCCGCAGGAATACGTCGGATCCGTCATCACGCTTTGCACTCAGAAGCGCGGTATGCAGATCAACATGAGCTATCACGGCAAGCAGGTCATGCTTACCTACGAAATGCCCATGGCGGAAATCGTCCTTGATTTCTTCGACAAGCTGAAATCCACATCGCGTGGCTATGCATCGATGGATTACGAGTTCAAGGAAAACCGGGCTGCCGATGTCGTCAAGGTCGACATGCTGATCAACTCAGACAAGGTCGATGCGCTGGCGATCATCGTGCATCGGTCCAACAGCCAATACCGTGGCCGCGCGGTCGCCGCCAAAATGAGGGAGCTCATTCCCCGTCAAATGTATGACGTCGCAATCCAGGCTGCCATCGGTTCCAATATCATTGCCCGCGAAAACGTGAAGGCGTTGCGCAAGAACGTGCTCGCAAAATGCTATGGCGGCGATATCAGCCGGAAGCGCAAGCTGCTCGAAAAGCAGAAGGCTGGCAAGAAGCGGATGAAGCAGGTCGGATCGGTCGAGGTACCGCAGGAAGCATTTCTCGCGATTTTACAAGTGGACGATAAATGAGTTTGCAAGCGATTCTTGGCAATTTTGCATTAATCCTGTTTGTATTGACCGTTGTAACGGGAGTAATCTGGTTTCTCGATGTGTTTTACCTGGCGCGCCAGCGAAGGGTGAGGGCGGATGCCGCGCTGGCCGGTTTCGATGTACGCCAGGCAAAGCTGAAAGCGGACGGCATCAAGACGGACGACAGCGGAAGGGCTGCGCTGGAAGCGGACATGCTCCGTCAACCGACCTGGATCGAGTACTCGGGCAGTTTCTTTCCGGTGATCGCGCTGGTATTTTTTCTGCGTTCCTTTCTGTACGAACCGTTCAAGATTCCGTCGAGTTCCATGGTGCCGACACTGGCGGTCGGCGACCTCATCCTCGTCAACAAATTTACCTACGGCATTCGACTGCCGGTGATCAATAAAAAAATTATTGAGGTAAATCAGCCACAACGTGGCGACGTAATGGTCTTCAAATATCCCAAAGATACTTCTCTTGATTACATTAAACGTGTGGTCGCCGTGCCCGGTGATAAAATCGTGTACAAAAACAAGCGTTTAACGATTAATGGTAAAGAGATTTCTTATGAAGCTTTGCCGGATCATCTGGATGAAGAGCGTTTAACGTACTTTAAGCAATATCGGGAACATATAGGCAATTCGCCACATAAAATTGTCATAGATGAAAGATCGCCGGCTTACGTCGCCAATCCGGATTCGTTCCCGCACCGAGAACTTTGCACCTATAACCTGGAGGGCTTTGCATGTTCGGTACCCGCTGGACATTACTTCATGATGGGTGATAATCGGGATAACAGTCTGGACAGCCGCTACTGGGGTTTCGTACCGGACGAATATATTGTCGGAAAAGCATTTTTCATTTGGATGAATCTAAGCAATCCAAGTCGTATCGGTGGTTTTGAATAAAAAATCAGGGGGAGCGCAATCATGGAACTACGTCCGGAAATCAGGAACAGACAGAAGGGACTTTCTTTTTTTGGATTCCTTTTTGTCATTGTCATCGTTGCGCTTGCCGCCATATTGGGAATGAAGGTCGTGCCGACCGTGGTGGAATACGCCGCCATCAAAAAAGCGATACAGACCGCAAAGACATCGGGCACGACCCCGAGAGAAATCCAGGGATCTTTCGAGAAACAGCGGGATACCGCTTACATCGAATCGGTTACCAGCAAGGACCTGGAAATCGTCAAGTCGGATGACGGCCTCGATGTCAATGTCGCCTATCAGAAAAAAATTGAATTGTTTGGCCCCGTCAGTCTCACCATCGATTACGAAGCGACGACGGCCAAGGGGCAGAAACGAATGGCAGCGGCGCAATAGACGAGCTTAAGGTGCTATGGACCTGATGTTATTGCAAGATAGGCTAGGCCACACGTTCAGGGATGCCGCACTTCTGCAGCAAGCCCTGACACATCGCAGCCATAGCAGTCTGCATAACGAAAGGCTGGAGTTTCTCGGGGATTCAATCCTCAACTGTGTTGTTGCATCGCTGCTGTTCGAACGCTACAACAAGATCGACGAAGGCGACCTGTCACGCTTGCGTGCCAATCTCGTCAAGCAGCAGTCGCTGTACGAAATTGCCCAGCGGCTTGAGCTTTCACAGTTTCTGCGCCTTGGTGAGGGCGAACTGAAATCCGGCGGATTCCGCCGTCCCTCGATATTGGCAGATACCCTGGAGGCGTTGTTCGGCGCGATTTTCCTGGATGCAGGATTTGATGTTGCCCGTGATGTCATCCGGGCGCTTTATATTCCAATACTCGATACGGTCGATCCAAAAACGCTCGGCAAGGATGCAAAGACCTTGCTCCAGGAATATCTGCAGGGCAAAAAGATCGCCCTGCCGCAATACAACGTGGTCGCGACGCATGGCGCGGCACATAACCAGGAATTTGAAATCGAATGCCTTGTGCCAAAGCTGGATATCCAGGTATTCGGTACCGGCGGCAGCCGGCGGGCCGGTGAGCAGGCTGCAGCAAAGCTGGCCCTGGAAGCGGTACAGAACGCATTGGTGAAGACAGCCGCTGCGCGCAAGGCCCGGCCCCGTGCGGCACAACTGAAACTGGCGGGTATTGCCACCATCCAGCCGGACGCGCCAGTCGAGGCAGAACCGAAAAAACCGTCAAAGTCCGCAAAGTCCGAAGCCAAGGCGGATACCAAGAGCGAAGCAAAAGCCGATTCGAAGCATGGCAATGCCCGTGAAACCAAACATCAGGCGCCTGCAAGTGTCGATCCGGAAGTGAATTCCGATATCGATTCGAATACCGATATCGATGAACAAATTCCGATTCCTGACGAGTCCAATACACCGCTGGCGACCTCTCAACCGAAAACCGCATGACAGACACTGCTGCTCGCCCGGACTTCCGGTGCGGCTATATCGCTATCGTAGGAAGGCCTAATGTAGGCAAATCCACGCTGATGAATGCCCTGATCGGCGCCAAGGTGAGTATCACGTCGCGCAAGGCGCAGACGACCCGCCACCGCATCACCGGCATCCAGACGCAGGGTGACGCGCAGTTCATTTACATCGACACGCCCGGTTTCCAGACACGTCACTCCAATCCGCTCAACAAGACGCTCAACCGCACTGTCACCACCACGCTCACCGGGGTCGACGTCATTCTGTTCATCGTTGAAGCCGGTACGTTCGGTCCCGCAGACAAGCAGGTGATGGACCTGCTGCCTTCCGACATCCCATGCATTCTCGTGATCAACAAGTCCGACCGCATCAAGGACAGGGCGGTCATGATGCCTTTCGCCCAGCAGGTGGCGGCCGAACGCGATTTCATAGCCATCGTGCCGGTGTCCGCCAAGCAGAATTTCCAGCTCGACGTGCTGGAAGACGAAATCAAGAAGCATCTGCCGGTCGAGCCGCCGGTGTTCGGCGAGGATGACATCACCGACCGCAGCGAGAAATTCCTGGCATCGGAAATCGTCCGCGAAAAAGTATTCCGCTTCGTCGGCGAGGAATTGCCGTACACGAGCACCGTGCTCATCGAAAAGTTCGAGCAGGAAGGAAATCTGCGCCGCATATTTGCTGCAATATTGGTGGAACGCGACAGTCACAAGGCGATGGTCATCGGGCAAAAAGGCGCGAAGCTGAAGGAAATTTCCACCCAGTCCCGCTTGGACATGGAGAAGCTGTTCGGCGGCCCGGTTTATCTCGAGATCTGGGTAAAGGTGAAATCCGGTTGGGCCGACAACGAATCCCGACTGCGTGCCTACGGCTACGAATAAGCTGTTTTTCGAGCGAACATGAACAGCGCCGGTATCAACCATGCATCGGACGCCCCGGCCTCTCCGCTCGGAAATGCCGGACGTGGCCGTTCTTCAGAAATTGACCAGAGGCCGGACGACGCCTTGCCCGATGCCGCACGTCGTACTGAATCGCCGGAGGCGCCCGTCAGGCAGCCGAGAAGTAATCGACAACCTGAACGCGATTATCGCGTTGCCCATCAACCGGGATTCGTCCTGCATAGTTATCCGTATAAGGAAACCAGCCTCATCGCCGATGTCTTCACGCGGGACTATGGCCGTGTCGCGCTCATCGCCAAAGGGGCGAAGAGGCCGCATTCGAAACTGCGCGGGGTATTGCAGACCTTCCAGCCATTATCGATCGGCTGGAGCGGGAAATCCGAAGTCCGCACATTGACGCATGCGGAATGGGTAGGCGGCCTGCCGCCGCTGGAACGGTCGGCGCTGCTATCGGGCTTCTACCTGAACGAACTGCTGGTGAAGCTGCTGGCGCGGGACGATGCACATCCGGCCCTGTTCGATCACTATGTCGCCACATTGAATCAATTGGCGCATGATGAACCGGTGCCCATCGTCCTGCGAAAATTCGAACGCGCGCTGCTGAAAGAAACCGGTGTCGCCGCCAATTTCACCGTTTGTGGCAGAACCGGCGCGACGGTCGAATCCGACCGCATCTATGTCTTTGACCCGGAGCGCGGCCCGCGACCGGCCATGCCCGCCGATACTGCTCCTCGCATCGCCGGCAAGACCTTGCTCGACATGGAGCGGGAGGACTATGCAGACGCCGTCACCCAAACACAGAGCAAGTTCCTGATGCGTTTCCTGCTGGCGCATCACTTGGGCGGCATGCCGCTCAATACCCGGCAGATTCTGATAGATTTGATGCAGTTATAAATTCAAGCCCACGCCATGAGCCTACTTCATCCGAACAGCCCGGTGATCGATCTGGGCGTCAATATCGATCACGTTGCGACTTTACGCAATGCACGCGGGACGCCTTATCCGGACCCCGTGCAGGCGGCGTTGCTGGCCGAAGAGGCGGGCGCCGATTGCATTACGCTGCACATGCGGGAAGATCGCCGGCACATCAAGGACGCCGACGTCGAAGTGATCCGGCCGCAGCTCCGTACCCGAATGAACCTGGAAGCGGCGATTACCAGCGAGATGATCGATTTCGCCTGCCGGATACGCCCACAGGACGTATGCCTGGTACCTGAACGCAGGGACGAGGTCACGACCGAGGGCGGACTCGACGTGGTGACAAATTTCACGCAGGTCAAATCCGCCCTCAATCAACTCCAGTTGGCAGGGATCCGGGCAAGCTTGTTCATCGATGCCCACCCGGAACAGATCAAGGCCGCCGCCGAAGCAGGCGCACCGGTCATCGAGATCCATACCGGGCGTTATGCCGACGCGCACGACGAAGCCGAACAGCAACGGGAGCTCGAGAGGGTGCATGCCGGCGTGCTGGAAGGACTGAAGTACGGACTCAAGGTCAATGCAGGACATGGATTGCATTACACCAATGTGCAGCGGATTGCCGCGATTCCGGAAATCGCCGAACTGAACATCGGCCATGCGATCGTCGCGCAGGCGGTATTCATCGGCTGGCAGAACGCGGTGCGGGAAATGAAGGCCATCATGGTGGCGGCAAGGCTGGGCGTGCATAAGAAATGATCTACGGTATTGGCACCGACATCATCCAGATTTCCCGCATCGAAGCCGCACTTGCCCGCAACGGCGAACGCTTTGCCGAAAAAATACTCGGACCCGAAGAGCTGGAAAAGTACCGGCGTCGCAAGATCAAGGTGGAAGCGCGAGGACTCCGGTTCCTCGCAACCCGTTTCGCGGCGAAGGAAGCGTTTTCAAAGGCAATCGGACTCGGCATGCGCATGCCGATGACGTGGCGGGCCATGCAGACACTCAATGCCCCTAGCGGCAAGCCTGTCGCAGTGACGTCCGGCGCCTTGAAGGAATTTATGGAACAGAACGGCTTGACCGCACAGGTATCGATTACCGATGAGGCTGATTACGCGGTCGCGTTCGTCATCGTGGAGAAAAAATGAAGGTAACAACGACAGACCGCCCGGGACTGGGGCCCGTGATGCTTGACGTGGTCGGAACGGAATTGAACGACGACGATATCCGGCGCATCCGCCATCCCCTGACCGGCGGCGTCATCCTCTTCGCCCGCAACTTCAAGAACCGGCAGCAGCTGACCGAACTGACCAGGGCGATTCACGAGGTTCGTCCCGGCGTACTGATCGCAGTCGATCATGAGGGGGGCAGGGTGCAGCGTTTCAAGACCGATGGTTTTACCAAACTGCCGGCGATGCGCAAGCTTGGCGAACTATGGGACCGCGATGTGCTGGAATCGACGCGCGCCGCCACCGATGTAGGCTATGTGCTGGCCGCAGAGCTGCGCGCATGCGGCGTGGATCTGTCCTTTACCCCGGTACTTGACCTCGACTACGGCGAGTCCGGCGTCATCGGCGACAGGGCGTTTCATCGCGATGCCCGCGTGGTCGCCATGCTGGCGAAGAGCCTGAATCATGGCTTGGCGTTGGCAGGCATGGCCAACTGCGGGAAGCACTTTCCCGGCCATGGATTCGTGAAGGCCGATTCGCATATCGACATCCCGATCGATGAACGTGGATTGAAGGAAATCCTTGGGGAGGACGCCGCGCCCTACGGATGGCTCGGCATGGGGTTGGCTGGGGTAATGCCGGCGCACGTGATCTATCCGAAAGTCGACAAGCATCCCGCCGGGTTTTCGAAAAAGTGGCTGTCCATCCTGCGCCGCGACATGGGATTCGAAGGCGTGATTTTCAGTGACGATCTGAGCATGGAAGGCGCGAGCGTCGCCGGCACCGTCGTCGACGGCGCCAATGCGGCGCTCTCGGCCGGCTGCGACATGGTCCTGATCTGCAATTCGCCGGACAAGGCCGATCAACTGCTCGAGGAATTGAAGCTCAAGGCCAGTCCGGCCGTAAGGGCATCCGAGGCACGTATCGCTTCGCTGGTGCCGCAGGCCACTGCGCCTGACTGGGATGCCTTGCAGCAGGACGCACGTTATCGTGCCGCCAAAAAGACGGCGCAGTCTCTGATGGACTGATTCAGGATCCCGACAATGTCTGAAACCGAGGCTCCCGATCCGCGCGCGGCGGTACTGGAGACAGTCGCCAAGCTGCCGCATTTGCCGGGCGTGTACCGCTACTTCGATGCGGAAAACACCCTGCTGTATGTCGGCAAGGCGCGTGACCTCAAAAAACGAGTATCGAGTTATTTCCAGAAAACACTGAACAGTCCGCGCACCGCGATGATGGTGGAGCGGATCGCCCGGCTGGAAACTACTGTCACCCGCAGCGAAGCCGAAGCGCTGCTGCTTGAGAACAACCTCATCAAAACCCTTCAGCCGCGCTACAACATTTTGTTTCGCGACGACAAGTCCTATCCTTACCTGAGGATCACCGGTCAGGATGTGCCTCGCATGGCGTACTACCGCGGCGCGGTCGATAAGAAGAACCAGTATTTCGGACCGTTTCCCAGTGCCTGGGCGGTGAAGGAATCGATGCAGATCCTGCAGAAGGTATTTCAGCTCCGGACTTGTGAAGACACCGTGTTTTCCAACCGCACGCGGCCATGCCTGCTGAAGCAGATCAACCGCTGCAGCGCGCCCTGCGTCAATGCCATCAGCAAGGAAGATTACGCGCGTGATGTGGATAACGCGGCAAAATTCCTGCGTGGCCGCCAGAAGGAAATCATGCAGGAGCTGGAAGCAAAGATGCATGCGCTCGCGGAAGAACTCAAATTCGAGCAGGCCGCGGCGGTACGAAACCAAATCACCGCGCTCTCGCGCGTGCTGCACCAGCAAAGCATGGAAGTGGTTGGTGATGCCGATATCGACATCATCGCCGTTCTCGTCCAGGGCGGTCGTGCTTGCGTCAATCTGGCGATGGTGCGCGGCGGACGGCATCTCGGTGACCGGGCGTATTTCCCGGCCCATGTCGATAGCGCACTGGCTACTGCGGATAGTTCAGTCGATGTGGAGGTACTCAAGGCATTCCTGGCGCAGCACTACATCGACAAATTCATACCCGGTACGCTCATTCTGAACGTGGAATTCGACGAACCGGCACTGATCATGGCCCTGGCCGAACAGTGCGGGCATCGCATCAATCTCGTGTTCCAGCCACAGGAACAGCGCCGGCAATGGCTGGACATGGCGCAAAAGGGCGCCGAGATCGCGTTGGCGCGCCTCTTGTCCGAGCAGGGCTCGCAGCAGGCGCGTACCCGCGCGCTGGTCGAGATGCTTGGCATCGATATCGAAGACATCGAGACCTTGCGGGTGGAATGCTTCGATATCAGCCACACGCAAGGCGAAGCCACGCAGGCTTCGTGCGTCGTCTTTCATCATCATGCGATGCAAAACGGCGAATATCGCCGCTATAACATCACTGGCGTGACGCCTGGCGATGATTACGGCGCCATGCGGCAAGTGCTGATGCGACGTTATGAAAAGGTGGCCAATGGCGACGGCATTATGCCCGATATCGTCCTGATTGACGGCGGCAAGGGGCAGGTGGAAATGGCGCGCCAGGTTTTCAGCGAACTTGGACTGGATGTCGGATTGATCGTCGGCGTCGCCAAAGGAGAGAAC
This sequence comes from Noviherbaspirillum sp., assembly GCF_036846085.1. NCBI lineage: Bacteria > Pseudomonadati > Pseudomonadota > Betaproteobacteria > Burkholderiales > Oxalobacteraceae > Noviherbaspirillum > Noviherbaspirillum sp. The sequence goes on from NZ_DAIUCO010000031.1 coordinate 29,282, forward strand.
CGCAAGGTCGGACTGGAAACGTTGATCTTTGCCGACGAGCGGCCACCACGCGAACTGGGCAAGGAGTCCGCGGCATTGATGCTGATTGCGCAAATTCGCGATGAGGCGCATCGTTTTGCCATCACCGGCATGCGCGCCAAGCGGGCAAAAGCGCGGCAGACGTCGCGCCTCGAGGAAATCGAAGGAATTGGCGCCAAGCGACGCCAGAAACTGCTGGCGCGTTTCGGCGGACTGCGTGGCGTATCCAATGCCAGCGTGGAAGAACTTTGTACCGTGGAAGGGATTTCACGCCAGTTGGCTGAGGAAATTTATCGGCAGCTTCATTGACGAGCGCACTGCCGAAATGGACATGCAGTCCGGCGAATATTTCTTTCTCCATCGCATTCGCCACGCGAATAATTGCACCAAAGGCAAATTGCACGCGATAATCGGGCCTAACCCGCCTTATCAAGCACATTTATGCCACTCAACATCCCGATCCTCCTCACCTGGCTGCGCGTTGCGCTGATCCCGCTGGTGGTGGGCGTTTTCTACCTGCCCGACGCGTGGCTGTCGCCATTCGGCAAAGGCGTCGCCTCCACCGCGGTATTCATCATTGCGGCAATGACGGATTGGTTCGATGGTTTTCTCGCGCGGCGCTGGAACGAAACATCCGCCTTCGGCGCTTTCCTCGATCCGGTGGCCGACAAGCTGATGGTAGCGGGCGCCTTGCTCGTGCTGGTTGAATTCAAGCAGCTCAACGCGATGTTCGCCTTCATCATCGTCGGCCGCGAAATCACTATCTCCGCCTTGCGTGAATGGATGGCCCAGATCGGCGCATCGAAGTCGGTAGCGGTCAGCTCCCTCGGCAAGATCAAGACGACTGCACAGATGGTCGCCATCCCGATGCTGCTCTATGACGGAACGCTCTTCGGCGTTATCGACATGCGCTACTGGGGCACGTGGCTGATGGCCGTTGCGGCGGTCCTGACGGTCTGGTCGATGCTGTACTACCTGCGTAGGGCATGGCCGCTCATCAAGGAGACGGAAGGCCAGTTGAAGTAAGACGGCAGCTTTGCCTTCGATCAAGTGCCAGGGTTGACAAAGCAAGACAGATCTCTATAATGTGCGTCTGTCGTTGATGCGGGAGTAGCTCAGTTGGTAGAGCGCAACCTTGCCAAGGTTGAGGTCGAGAGTTCGAGACTCTTCTCCCGCTCCAAAATTCAAGAGGAAGCTGACTGGCTTCCTTTTTTATTAGAGTTGTAATGCAATAGTGGGTCAACGCGGGAGTAGCTCAGTTGGTAGAGCGCAACCTTGCCAAGGTTGAGGTCGAGAGTT
>NZ_DAIUCO010000032.1:0-30342 GCF_036846085.1 Noviherbaspirillum sp.
CTCGTATGCCATCGATGCCTACATCTACCTCCACAACGCAAACGACCCGGTGTACACCAACTGTGCACCGGGCACATGGGGCTACGAAACCATCCTGCATGAAGTCGGCCACGCGATGGGACTCGACCACCCCTTCGAAGGCAATCCGCCGCTGCCATCGGGACAGGACAATACGAACAACACCGTCATGTCCTATACCGACGCGGGCGCGTTCAAGACGTCGTACCAGCAATATGACCTGCTGGCGCTGCGATGGATATACGGCGAAGACGGCATCCGCGGCAACTATGGATTCAACTCGACCTACGGGCCGTCGCTCACCCTGGCGCCTTTCGACACCATCGCGCCGACGATATCGAACTTCTCTCCGGCGGATGAAGCAAGCGGCGTCGATGTCGCCAGCAACATCGTCATCACTTTCAACGAAAACATCCAGGCCGGCACAGGCAACATCGTGCTGAAAACCGCGTCGGGCATCGTGGTCGAAACCTATAACGCGGCATTCGGTGGCAACCTAGCATTCAACGGCAGGACGCTGACCATCAATCCCGGCGTCGATCTGAACTACGGCACGTCTTACAGGGTCGAGTTCGCTGCGGGATCGGTCAAGGATACGGCGGGCAACAGCTTCGCGGGCACAACCAGCTACAACTTCACGACGCAATCTGCGCCGGTCGACGTCATCGCGCCCACCGTCACCTTCTTCAACCCGGCGGATGAAGCGAAGAATGTCGGCATCAATGACAACATCAGCATCACGTTCAACGAGTCGGTGCTTCTTGGCGGAGGGACGATCAGGTTGCGGGACGGGTCGGGGAGGATCATCGAGACACTGGGAGCATCATCAAGCAACGTCAAGGTATCGGGCAATGTGTTGACCATCAATCCGACGAATGACTTTCTCTATAACACCGCATATGCCGTGCAACTATCTGCGGGCGTAGTCATTGATGCATCGGGCAACAGTTTTGCAGGCGAATCGAACTACAACTTCACGACCGGGGCACCAATAGATATAACGGCGCCGACTGTATCGGCTGTTTCACCTGCGAACAATTCGAAGAACGTCAACGTATCGACAAATATTGTCGTTACCTTTAGCGAAGAAATGCAGCTTGGGACTGGAAGCATACTGCTAAAGAACGGTTTCGGACAGATTGTGGAAATCTTTAACGCTTCAGTTAACAGCAGACTGACCATAACCGGAAAAACACTGTCTATCGATCCCTCGTTTGATCTTGTCCCCAATTCCCGCTTCACCTTGGAGCTTGGCCCAGGAGCGGTAAGAGACCTTGCGGGAAATAGCTACGCGGGTGTGGGAACTTACAGCTTCACCACTCAAGAAGCGTCAAAGCTTATTCCAGGGTCAATGAACGACGAGATGCTCACCGGCGGTACCGGCGACGACACTATCTCGGGCAATGCAGGAAACGACAGTCTGGTCGGTTCGGCTGGAAATGACAAACTGGATGGTGGAGAAGGATTAGATAGCGCGATTTATACCGCTAGTCGAACCAATTTTGTTGTGACGAAAACCGCGACAGGCGTGACTGTCTCCGACAGTAGCGGTGTTGAAGGAACAGACACCCTAGTCAACATTGAACGGATCCGTTTCACAGACCAGTCAGTTGCATTTGACGTCGAAGGCAATGCGGGCAAAGCATATCGGCTGTATAAGGCAGCATTCGATCGTGTGCCGGATCTACCAGGGCTGGGATGGCAGATCAAGGCCATGGACAATGGGGTAAGTCTTGCGCAGATTGCTCAAAACTTTATCGACTCGCCGGAATTCGTGAGCCTGTATGGACAGAACATTGCTAATGCGAATCTGGTGACTGAGCTTTACCGCAATGTGCTTCATCGCCAGCCAGAAGCAGAGGGCTTCAATCATTGGATGACCATCTTGGAGAACAAGACGTTATCCCGCGCTGAAGTGCTTTTCTATTTCAGTGAAAGCACCGAGAACCAGAAACAGACTATCGAATTGATCGGCAACGGCATTAGCTACATTGATTACGCATAACGACGCGCGCACTTTGATCAAACAACAATGCGAAGCCTGCCAAAGTAGTTATCAAAAGGCTGACGATCTGCTAAACAGCCCTATGCAGCGAGGTATCACGACGACGCCGGAAACATAGTGACAAGAACTTCAAGACAATTAAAGGAAGCAACGTAGCTAGCGGCCATTTCCTTGGAGGTGAATTATCCACACCTAGGGAAAGGGCCGCTGACCGCTTCAAGTCATGTACTTAGCTTTTCTACTTTGATGCGACGAAGTAAGCAGCAACACTTTTCACATCGTCAGCATTCAGCGTACCAGCTGCGTTTCTCAGCCGCAGGTAACTCAACAGGTAGTTGTACCGCGCCTGCGCCAAATCACGCTGAGCAGCAAACAACTGTTGTTGTGCGGTCAGCAGATCTAAATTGATCCGCACGCCACCCTTAATGCTTTGTTCCGTCGCTTTGACCAGAAGACGAGCGGAATTGACCGACTTCACCAAGGCGTCGACTTTGGCAACACTGCTCATTACCAAATTGTGCTGCTTACGCAACTCAACAAGCACTTGACTCGTGGTTGCGTCAAGATTCGCTTTCGCCTTTTCATAGTTAAAGGCAGACTGCGTTGTCGCCGCGGTTACATAACCTCCGGAGTAAATAGGAATGGTCAATTGCACGCCGATGTTGCGGTTCGTTGACTCCTGGTTGAATGTGTTGAGCGTTTCGCCTTTATTTTTGCCAAGACTTGCGACGAGATCCAGACGTGGAGCGTGCCCGGCACGGTTCCTATTAATATCCTGTCGGGCGGATTCAATTGCATAGCGTTGCGCGGCAATTTCCGCATTACGATCCATAGCGATTGCCTGCCAATCTTCGAACTTGGCGGGTTCCATCGGCGCCACACGGAAATCATCAGAAAGACGGTCAAGCTGGGTCACTTCCATGCCGACGATCGCTGCCAATGCATTGCGTGTAGTCGTAACATTGTCACGCGCTTCAAGTACCTGGGCTTCAGCGATATCGTATTTGGCTTGCGTTTCCAGCATGTCGGTGCGAGTACCTTCCCCGCGTTGAAACATGCGTTCATTCACCCGCATCTGTTCAGCAAAAGTGTCCCGTTGGGCGGTATAGAGCGTGAGTTGATCCTCGGCAAATTGCGCTTCTGCGTAGGCAGTCACGAGGCGAATTACCAAGTCCTTGGATCGAACAGAAAACACAGCCTCGCTATAGTTTGCCTGTGCAATTCCTTGCTTGTAACGTGCAATGCCTTCCAAATTCAGGATCGGCTGACGCAGGCTGAGTGCCGCTCCGGAACTGTCGTACACCGGATGCGTAGTCGATCGCTGCCCAAGAATATTGGGCGCAGTAATGTCAGCACGATTTTTGCTGTTGGAGTAGCTCGCCTGCAAGGTCGGCAGCAAGCTGGCTCTGCCCAAAGCGATATTCTGCTGACCGGCGTCGTTCTCATGGATAGCGGCGCGATAAGTCGGATCGTTTTGCAGCGCCGCTTCATAAGCCTGTATCAGGCCGAGTGCAAACGCGCCACTGCTTTGCAAAAGGAGAGCGCTCAGGACGGCGCCGGCGACTAAACGCCTTCTGAAAGTACGTGCCACTGTTACTCCTCGGTCAAAGCAGTTTTCGCACGATCAAGGATCGGCTTGAAGAGATAGCTCATCATTGTGCGTTCGCCGGTCTTGACAAACACTTCCACCGGCATACCGGGACGTACCTGCAGATCTTTCAGAATGCTCATGCCCTCTTGTGTCACCTTTGCTTTCAGCTTGTAGTACGGTGCACCGTTTCGCTCGTCCACAAAGCGGTCGGCGGAAACCTGTGTCACTACACCCGGCACATGCGGCGTTTTATTCTGGTTGAATGCCGAGAAGATGAGGTCCACAGGAAGGTCAGGGTGGACTTTGTCGATGAGATTGACCGGCACCTGGCCTTCAATGATTAACGGATCATCGCTTGGAACAACATCCATCAAGCGGAAACCGGAAGTCACGACACCACCCTTGGTAAATACATTCATACCGACAATCGTGCCATCCACCGGCGCCTTGACCAGTGTATTGCCCAGATCGAAGTCCTGACTCTTGAGGCGATTTTCAAGTGCTTCCGCTTCCTTTTGTACTTCGGACAATTGCGCACGGACTTCTTTTTGATACTCCTGCTGCCGCTGCAGGCGCCGCAAGTTCAATTCAGAGATCTGGCGTTGCGCACGACCAATGTTGCCTATATCTTCGGAAATTGCGCCGCCAAGCTGTGCATAGGTGCGTTCAAGGTCCAGCAATCGGTTACGCGCGACGTATCCTTCTTTGGCGAGATCACGCATGCCTTCCAGTTGTTCTTTCAAGAATTGCATCTGCAGCTTTTTACTGTCGCGGGACTCTTCCAGACCGCGCATCTGCGACTTTAATCCTGCGATGCTCTCATCCAGTGCCGAAATCTCGCTTTGCAGTGCCGACTGGCGCGACGAAAACAACTGGCTTTGAAGACTGATGTTGTTGGCAACGCGCGGATCATTCTTTGCACTTTCCAGATCCGGAGGAAATGCGATGGTTTTCTTTCCGTCCCGCTCGGCGATCAGACGTGCCTCAGCAGCACGCGCGGTGAAATACTGAACGCGGGACATTTCGGCAGCGGACTTTGCCTGGATGTCGTTCATGCGAACCAGTACCTGACCGGCCTTGACCGTATCGCCTTCTTTCACAAGTATTTCTTCCACCGTTCCGCCGGTCTGATGCTGCACCGCTTTCCGGTTCGATGCCACGGTGACCGTACCGGATACCGGAATACCCTGGTCCAACGGCGCCAGCATTGCCCAAAGCATAAAGCCGCCGACACCGAACAAAACGATCAACCACCCGAATCGGGAATGACTTGTCGCATCGGTATTCACCTTCTGTGGTTCCACTTCAGGAACGACGACGTCTAGAGCGCCTTCCTTATCGCCAAAAAGCTTCCTCATTATTCTTCCTATTCGGTAATTGCAGTGGTATTGGGTGCTTGCGCAAGCCGAGCACGTGCTTCAGCCTGAGCGCGCTGTTGGGCGGCTTGCTGCTGCGCCTGCTGGTTTGCCTGAGTCAGTGCCGCGAGCACCTGATCGGTCGGTCCAAACATTTGCGCCACGCCGTCACGCAAGATCAGCAGCTTGTTGGTGATGCCGATAATGCTGGTTCGATGGGTGATTAGAACGATGGTCTTGCCGCGCTGACGCAAGTCGGCGATCGCTGCGACCAGCGCCTGTTCGCCGATGTCATCAAGATTGGAATTCGGCTCATCGAGAACAATTAACGAAGGATCACCGTACATCGCCCGCGCCAAGCCAATGCGCTGCTTTTGTCCACCAGACAAGCCCCCGCCGCCGTCGCCAAGTACCGTGTCGTATCCCTTCGGGAAATGCAGGATCATTTCATGTACGCCTGCACGCTTTGCCGCCTCAACGACTTTTTCGGAATCCACCTCGCCGAATCGGGCGATGTTTTCGCTGACCGTTCCGGCAAACAGCTCGATATCCTGCGGCAGGTAACCGAGATATGGACCGAGCTCTTCCTTGTTCCAGTTGAGTATGTCGGCGCCATCGATACGCACCGAACCTTTGGAGCCAACCCAGGTACCTACCAGCATTCGCGCAAGCGTCGACTTGCCGCAGCCGCTCGGGCCAACGATGCCAAGCGCATCACCTGGCTGGATAGCGAAAGTGACACCTTTGATGACCGAGTTATCGGAACCCGGCGGCGCGCCGACGACGCCTTCTACTTGCAGATAACCTTGCGGTGCCGGCAACGGCATGCTCACGGCGCGCGCCGGGTTTGCCTCCAGCAAATCGGCCAGACGCTGGTATGCACTGCGAGTACTGCTCCAGGATTTCCATACGCCGATCACTGCCTGCACCGGTGCCAGTGCACGACCCATCAAAATGGAAGCGGCGATCATCATGCCAGGGGTAATTTTTCCTTCGACTGCGAGAAGCGCGCCGTAGCCAAGCACCAGGGACTGCAGCGAAACTTGGAAAAATTTAGTAATGGAACCAACGATACCGGCCTTATCACTAGCTTCTGCCTGCAACTGCAAGAAACGGCCATGCAATTTGAACCAGCGCTGCATCAGATTTGGCAGCATGCCCATCGATTCGATGACTTCGGCGTTACGCAGATTGTTCGTTGCCAATGTGCTGGATGCGACTGCCATCGAGTTCGCCTCTGCAAGCGGCTTACGGGACACACGCTCATTGATGTAAGCCAGCGCAATTAGTATCGCTGTGCCTACTAGGGCGAATACGCCGAGTGAGGGCTCGAACAGAAAAATAACGACCAGATAGATTGGAAACCAGGGGGCGTCAAAGAACGCAAACAGTGCGTTCCCAGTTAAAAACTGCCGGATGTTGGTCAGGTCGTTCAGCGCCTGTCCGGCATTGCCACCGCTTTTCTTCAGATTTTGTTCAAAAGCCGCGGTATAGACCCGCTTGTTCAACTGCATGTCGAGACGCGCGCCTACGCGAACCAGGACAAAGCTGCGAACACATTCCAAGGCGCCCATAATCATGAAAGCACCTAGCATCATCAGCGTAAGCATCAGCAACGTAATATCGTTACGGCTCGGCAAAACCCGGTCATACACCTGAAGCATGTATATGGAGGGGACGAGCATTAACAAATTAATTATTGCGCTGAAGACTGCAACAGTACGAAACGCGCCCTTGAAGGTGCCAAGTGCCTGCGTTATTTCATTTTGCGGTATATGGAATTTGGATTTCATTTGTATTATTGGAGCGCCTCAAAATGCAAAATGAACTTATTTAAAGAGTAAATAAGGACGGTAAATTGCAAAAAGCCAAGAAAAATGTGACGCATATCACATTCGCGAGAGCTTACCATAAGGCAATCAGGATCGCTATAGGTTCTGTGTTTGGAGAAATTTTTATTTGTGGACAGATCTGTGTAGAAATCTTTGCATGATGACGCTTCATAAGCGTCTAGTGATTGAGTTTCAGAATATGTAAACAGCGCTATATCTAATAATGAATTTCCGAATTGCACTTCTAAACGGATGCATTTTTTGGGTGCTATAAGTAATAAAAGGTTGGACAAGTCCAACCTTTTATTAGTGTTGATGTTATGAAGCTGATAAATTGCCAAATCAGAACGGGCAAAGATGTTGAAAGCCTTGCACTAAAAATCCTTGCGAACTTATACTAGAGATGCAGTTGGGCTATGTATATTCAACATCAAGTGATTAGATAATCGCAGCGTCATATTTGGGTCAGCTAATTCAAGATTGTTCTTACTTTTGACCTTCCATCGCTTTTGATCCCACTGTAAAAGAGAGTTAAGTTGGCCCTATCTAGATATACGCATTCGTTTAGACGGTTTTAGACTTTATATTTGTCGGCAACAATCCCATGTGTCTAAATGCTGTTGTGCGGTTCTTTAATACGGCTGCAACAGCTTCTGTTAGGAAATCATTCATCTCGCTTTCATCCTGCAGAACCTTTCCGTTTTTATTAAATGCTCGACCCTTTCTAGTTGCGAATGTTTTTAGGAAATTGACCCCTGCAGAAACAGATTCGAAGTTCGATGACGAATTTAAGAGCGCCATTTCAATGGCGGTCACAGTTATACCTGTACCCAACCCACTTGCTACCGCATTACAAGCAGTATCTTCAAGTGCCGCTGAAGTTAAAACCTTGTTCATGTCTTGTTTAATGCTCTGCATTCTATCGACCATTAATGCTTGACCGCTAATACAAAGAATCATGGCAGTTTCAAGTGCCGCCCTTATTTTGTCCTGAGCACCTTCACATACTTCGGCTAGTTCTCCCAATGCTTTTGGGCCATTTGCTAAAGCTGCAACCACGCTACGTGCTAGAGGCGTATCGAATCCGATCTTTCGACCCAGATGCTCAACTGTGTAGGTCACTGTGTCCTGTGATTTCGCAAGGACAATTATTTGATCCGCAAGCAATTGGCGTTGATCGAGGCCAGAGAGTCTGCGGCCTCCACGACTATAAATGTCCCGTCGAAAACGTGCATTAATGCTCAGATCCTTCACTAATTGACGCAGCTCTTCTGTCGGTTGCTCGCGAATTGTGGCGACCAGCTCATCCGAGACCAATAAGCGGAGATCGTTTTCGGCAAGCGTGGCGCTGGAAACGTATTCCAGCTTTGCCGGCAATAATTCACGCATAACATCAGTTACATACAGCGGATACCAAGCATCATTTAAGTATTCTTGGGCCAAATAATTTGCGGCCAACGTTGGTGCTTTTTCAATCTGCTGCTTAGCACCAGGATAGAACTGCAACGCGGTAGCATTCTTGGCAAGTAATTGCGCGGCAAATTCAAAGCCGGCACGAGCGCGTTGAGGACTTGGTCCCTTAATAGTTTTGGCATATTCGCTTACAACTTTCTGCACAGGTGCGATCCCTGCCCAGCCTGGATAAGTGTTGTAACTGAGATAGACCAATCCGCCGGGGGCAAGAAATCGCCGGTAAAACTCGACCATCTCCTGGCGATTTTGTGGACTGATCCAGCTATAGACCCCATGGGCAACGATGTAGTCAAACTGTTCAAAGTTTTCATTACAAGCATCTGCAAATGAGAGTTCAAGGAACTTCACGTTCCTTAGCCCTGCCCTCTTTGCCATCTTACGGCTATTGGCGATATGCACAGGCATGAAGTCGATCCCAACGAACTCAGCGTTTGGATGACTAGCAGCAAGCAAATTGGTGGACATGCCATTACCGCAGCCAAGCTCGCAATAACGAAAGCGCCCGCCTTCACGATCAGGAGGCATTACACCGGCGGTAAGTGCCGCGAAATCTAAATGGGGAGGAGCCAGTTCCGCAAAATAATGGCTGGTGTATTCGACATCGGCAACGTAGCCGTCCGACCAATTCATAAAATTCTCCTCATACGAGATATATAAAAAATCTAGCAAAATTAGCTAACCATTCAACAGCACAAATAAAAAAGGGGCCGAAGCCCCTTTTTATTCTACTGGAAGCGGGTGGCGATGTAACCACCACCCGTTTTCCGTCTGATTACACTACGAACACGAAGTCTGTGTAGACCGGTACGTTTGCAGCTGTACCAACCGTTGCAACATCGATGAACAGGTCTTGCGTCGTGTTGAGCTGACCGTCGCCGTTCATGTCAACGAAGATCCGCGCACGTCCCTGTGTACCAGCCAAGCCACCATCAATATCATCGTTGTCAAACTCTACGACTACGCTGCGACGCACGTTACCGCCGTCATAGAAGAAGTCGTTTGCATTCGCATCGGTGATCTGCGAACCAGCACCAGTACGGTCACGTGTAACGATCGCGTTCAGAGCCAAGCCATCGGTTGCGCCGAGATTCAGGCCGGACAAATCAATCTTGTCTTCACCAGAAACGAAACCGTTAACCACTGCACCAAGAGCGTCGTACTTACCGATCGTATCGATCTGACCGTACTGCGACTGGCCCAGCGCTGTGTACGCAATTTCATTACGCACGCCGTTTGTGAACAACACGGTATCAGCCACACCAGTTACTGTTGCGGTTTGCCGAATCGCGAAGTCCTTGACACCAATGGTGGCAGCAGCGTCAGCAGCATCGATTGTTTGACCATTAAGAACAGTCAACAAACGCAATTCAGCGGCATCGACAACTGCGTCACCATTCGCCTGGGTCCAGACATAGATACCTGTCTGCGTCGTACCTTCAACAGCGAACAACGCCTGCGTACCATTAGCCACGTTTGCTGTGAATGTAGCACCGCCGTTTGCAAGCTTGGATGCAACTTGAGTCATGGTCAGCAAATCTGCATCTGCAGCTACACCATTCGCTTCTTGGAGAATGATTGCTCCAGTTGCGATAGTTGCTTTAGTTACAGCAAAGTCCACAACTTGAACCAAGCTGTTTGCCAGGTTGAAACCACCATTCGCTGCTGTTGTGGTCAAGTCGAACACAATGTGGTCTTCACCAACTGTGTCGAAGCCGTTGATCACATCGAACTCGCCGTTTGCCGCTGTACCACCAGCTACGTCAGCAGTATCGCCAGGTGCGTTGTAAACCACGCGATCAGAACCCGAACCTACTGCAGCAGACAGATTCAGTGTGTCGCCACCTCCACGACCAACGTAGATGTTGTTACCAAGGCCGCCAGTGATAGTGTTGCTGCTGTCATTACCGAAGAGACGGTCGTTGAATGCAGATCCGACGATGTGCTCAAAGTTCGAGATCGAAGTGATGACGTTATCGTCGATCGCAGTTTGGCCTTTGAAGTTTAGCGCTGCATCTTGAATAACTTGTCCCGATGTCACACCAACGCCTGAACCGAGATCGACGAGGTTGTAACCACCCTTTGCCGTGCCAGTGATATCGGTAACGTTCGCCTCTTCCGAGGTTGCGCTGCCGTCCCGCTTAGTTCCGGTCAAGTCATTCGCCAGAGTGTTGTCGAGACCGAGAGCTTTGCCCAAGGTAGAAATATCGACGACATCATTCGAATTAACCGAACCAACCACTGTCAATGCCCCATCAAGTACTGCATTGGTTGTACTAACTTGACGATCCAAGCTGATAGTGTCCACGATCGCGCCGACGGAATCGGTGCTTGTGTGGGACATCTTGATGTTTGAATGTGCCGAAGTAGTATTCAAGCCAACGGTGTGATCCGATACGAGCAGGGTATACACATCGTTTTGACCGACCTTCACCGCGTTGGTGTAATCAACACGGTTAGAACCGCCACGCAGGTTGAATGTGTTTGCATTCAAACGATCCTGATACTGCGATGCCACGATAGTGTCGTTCTGGTTCGAACCTTCAACACGACCCCACAGAGCTTCTGTAGTGCCTGTTGCTGCGTTTGCACTAGCTTCCATGAAGCGTGCAACGCTGGCGTTAGTCGCTGTGCTGACGTTAATACCTGTCACCTGATCGTCTGGTGTCTTGGTAGTACCCGCGTTGGCGTCAATACCATTTTGGTCCTTGAACTCGTTACCAGCGGCCTTGTTCTCGGCGCCGAAAGTTACCGATACAGCTTCAGTAGCTTGCGACAGATCGATCACGTTGTTAGTAGTTGCAACGCTGGAAGCGTAGAAACGCTCGACGTTCTTCGCAATATCAATACGGTCTTGTGAACCGTTTTGGAAATTGCCGCCCAGGTTTTCGTCAACAACAACGAAGTCACCAGTGACACCTGCAAAGTCAACAACAACCGCGACGCCGTCACCACTCTGACGATAGTCGAGAGCGTCATTGACGCCGTCACCCAAGTCAAACTGATACAGACCTTTGTTGTCGATGTTCTTCGTTGTCGTGTCGAAAGTACGTGTTGCAGTCGTATAACGACCGTGGAAGTTGAAGCCCAATGCTGCGTCATCAAACGCTGCGCCGGTGTTGAAGTTTGCATTGACGAAGGCTGAGCCGTTACCAACGATCACACGATCCACACCTGCAGAACCAGTGATACGCTCAACCTGTGTGATACCGACGACTTCCAGCAACTCATTACCCTGTGTACCGTGGGTTACCGAGATACCGCCATCTTCCAGTGTGTTTGCTTCGATGTTGGCGACCGAATCAGCCTTGTTTTGGCCGCCGAACGAACGACCGACGCCGACGCTACCTGCAGCGAAGTTGACTGTTGCGCCTGCAGTAGCTGACAGATCCAGCACGTCAGCAGCAGCACGGGCAGCGTTGGCAACCGATACTACTTCAACGTTAGTTAACGTATCTGTCGTCACGGTTGTGCCGAGCAGCTCGCCGCCTGTTGCCGATACTGTGTCAACGTTTGCCGCGGACTCGACCTTGATGGTCATTGTCACTTGGTTCGCTGCAGACAGGCCGGTGTGGCTGTAGTTCACTGCGTCAGCGCCTTCAGCCAGAGTAGCTGCAACGGTGTTGTCTTGCTGCGCGCCCAGGTTGATGTTGTTGTTAGCACCAACTTGCGACTGGTCCATGTTGACCGCGTCGTTTGCGTTACCAGTGATCAGGTTCTCAGTGCCAAACGTTGCAGTGGTTCTGAACTGATTGTAATCTGGCGATTTGGAACCTGCGGCACCAGTGATCGACAGCGAATCATTCAAGTCAGCAGTGTACTCAACGCTTGCGTTACCCACGAGCATGTTGACAGTCAAGCCTTCGCCAGCGAACGTGTTGTTGCCGATGGTGGTTGCCAACTTGTCGGACAGGCCCTTCACATCCAGAGTGGATGTACGGTTGTTTTCCAGAACGCGAACTGTTTCGATGTTCGTGAACGTTGTTGTACCGATAACAGCAGCCTTGCCGTCCAATGCCTGAACTGTACCTGCGCCAACTGCGCCGAGGGTATCGGACAGTGTGACTGTGAAGCTTGTACCTGCACCGAAAGTTTGCTCTTCAGCTTGCAGCGTGTCGACGAAAGTGCCATTCGTTACTGGCATTGCGCCGTTCGCACCACCGTCAACAGTGTCATTTCCACGCGAAACCAAGATACGGTCGTCGCCGGTGCCTGCATTGATAGTGTCGTTGCCGTCACCACCGATCAGCAGGTCGTCGCCGTTGATCCACTTCTGGGTTGGAGCGTTTGTAACTGCGTTAGCATCCTTGCCAGTGATTGTCTCGCCAGTGTTTTTGGCTGTCTGCAGGAGCGATTTGCTTTCTGTAGTCATGCCCTGGAACTGGACGATATCGCCGTTCAGGTTGCCGTTGCGGCCGTCGTAGCCCAACAGGTCGATGTGGTTACCCGAGTTATCATGAGTCGAGACAGTTGCGCTCGAACCGTTGGCCAGTGTGTTGGTCACGCTGACAGCAACGTTCATGTACGTCATGGAACCGCTAATGTTCGACTGAGTCAGGATCAACTGTGCGCCGTTGAGCGCTGTGGCGTTGCCTTCAGCATTCAATGGGAGATTCGGGAAGTTGGTGCCGTCGGCCGGGTTATTAGCCAAAGCTGCGTCTGCAACCACCTTACCTGCAGCGGAGTTGCCATCCAAATCAGCATTGATGACAGCAGCCAAGCCGTTGATGACCTGCTGGCTGGTTTCAGTGGATTTGGCAGTGTAGCTGAACTCTTTACCGTTGATAGTTACGGTAACTTTGTCACCTTGCTGAGCGTCGTTCACACGAACCAGCACTGTCTGAGCTTGGGCCAGTTGCGAACCAGTTGCTGTCAAACGAGTGGTCAGCGAAGCAGCCTGGTCGATTTCGAGCAGAGTCGCATCTTTACCGAGGTTGTTTGCGCGGCTTGCATAGTCCTTGAAGATGATCTTGTCGTTTTCAACGACATTGATCGGTGTGCCGCCAGGTGCGAAAGTCGCTGTTGTCGAAGCAGAACCGTTACCAAGAACGACGCCTACGCCATAACCTTCTGGAATAGTGTCGGAGATATCGCGGCCAGTCTTGTCCACAACGACCAGTGTGTTACCGACTGCAGTTACGGAAACGTTTGCGTCGATTGCTTTGTAAGCGTTGTTGACGACAGTTGCCAGCGCGGCTGCGGACTTCGCGCCGGACAGGGCTGCTGCATCAGCTACGCTGAAGGAAACACCACCGATTTTCAGGTTGAACGATGTGACCGCCACGTTTGCGGATGTCAGATCGGTTGTACCGAAGTCAACGACCAAGCGGGAGGAAGCAATGTCGCCAGCTTGCGGTGCACGGAAGTCCTGAACGAACAGGCCGTTGCCGTTTGCATCTGCGTCCCACAGGTTGTCGTTGTTGCTGTCTTTCTGACGATGCACGATGTCCACGCCGTCGCCGAAGTCGAACACGAATGTGTCGTCACCGGTACCGCCGGAGAGGTTGTCGTCGCCTTCACGGCCTTCCACTACGTCTTTGCCGGTATTTGCGTACAGCGTGTTGTCCTTCGCATTACCGCGCAGGCTCAGGTCGGCATCGATTGCCTTGTAGTTCTGCTGGTTGTTGAAGGTCAGTTCAGGGCTGTTAGCGCCAGCTGCTTTGTAGTCGATTGCGCCCATGCCGGTTGCAATCACGCTTTCCATGCCCTTCATTGCAACGGCTTTCAGGCCGGTTGCGTAGTTGGTTTGGTCTTGCGATGCAACGTTTGAGCCACCGTAGTTCTTGAATGAAACAGTTTCTGTCGAGTCGTTGCCGAGGTCGAGACGTACTGTCTTGTCGGTCGTGACTTTTGCCAACGCGTCTGCTTGTGCAGTTGCTTCACCAGCAGCGGTTGCACCTTGCACGCGACCCATAGAAGTTTCGGTCAGATACAGTGTGTCACCGGTCACCTTACGGTCAGCAGCGCCAGTTGTAGCTACTGAAGTTGGCGTATTACCAACGTCTTCACCACCGTCGATGTTACCACCGTCCATTTCGAACACAATGCTGTCGTTGCCTTTACCACCGAGCAGGTCGTCACGACCATCGGTTACTGTGCCGACTTTCGATACGTTCAGTTCCAAACCGCCATTTGCGTTCAGCAGATTTGGATTGTTCTTGTGTGTAACCAGGTACTTGAGGTTACCACCGGCCAGGATGTCGTTGCCATCTCCGCCGTTGATTTTGTCGTTGTCGTAGCCGGCAATGATCACGTTAGCTGCGGTGCTACCGGTCACATTCAGCTGACCGGAAGAACCGATACCGTAGTTTTCTGTACCAGCAACTGGGTTTGTCGAACGCGAGTCGGTCGAACGACCGCCGAGCTTGACGTTGACGTCATTGAGCATACCGTACAGATTACCGGATGCGTCGATGCTTTCGATGTCCTTCAGTCGTGCTTCTGCGCCTTGGCTTGTCTCGACCTTGCCGTCGCCCAGAGTGATGGACACAGGCTCGTCGTCGTCGGACGCTTCAACCAGCAGCCAGTCGTTGTTCTGCGAGTTGACACCGCTCTTGGCTTGTTCCAGACCGGCAGCTGCGTCGTCGGTTGTGCTGCCGCCGTCGTACGTGGTGCCGTTGCCGTCAGTATTGTCGAGCTTAGAAAACTCAGCGAAGAAGAAGTCAGCGTTACGACCACCAGACAACATGTCGCTCGACTTGGACGAAACGATTTTGTTGGTCAGTGTGTCACGAATGACAGCATTGCCTTGTGCATTGACTTCATTAACGTAACGGCCGGAAGCAACACCGCCACCTGCCATGAAGTCGTTACCGATGCCGCCGAGGGCCGTGTCAATACCGATACCGCCGAGGTAGATGTTACCGTCGGTGTTCACGCCGTCGCCAGCATAGCCAGTACCGTCAAAAGCGATGTCGCCTTTGAAGTTGCTCTTTACGTCGCCTTCGTTCTTCGGATTGCGTGCATACGCATCGACGATTTCGAAGCCGGCAGCTGCTTTCGGGGAGTTGTTTTCGATGCCGTTTGCATCGATTACGCCGTTGCCGTTCAGGTCCAGACCTTTGATCTGCTTGTTGGTGTCGGTCAGGTCGATACGGACAGTCTGATTACCGGAGATGCGCATAACGTCGGCACCAGCGGCTGTCTCGGATTTCAGGTTGAACTGCAGGCCATTGCCTGCGCTGATTGCTTCAGCCAGAGTTGCGTCGATCTTTGCAGTCGCAGCAGTCAGCGATGTAGCTGTGAAGGACACTGTCGACAGCCAAGCGCGGGAAACTTCGTTTGCAGCCAGACCGGAGTAGCCGATCAGCTCTTCACGTGTGTCGCATGCATTGGTGAATGCAACTGCGGCAGCGATCTTGTTGTTGATGACGTCCATGTCTGTACCTTGAGCGGAGTTCGCCAGGGTCAGAGCCAGGTTTGCAACGGTTACAGAACCGTTGGCAACCAGTTTGGACCAGTGCAGCAGGCCAGCGGCTTCTGCAGGACGGCCAAAAAGGTTTTGATACAGTGTGTCCACGATTGCTTCAACAGACTTGCCTGCGAACAGCGATGTGTACTCGGAGGAACCACCGAAGGCTGCCGCTACTGCAGCAACGTTGCCGCCGTTTTTGGTCAGCACTTCTTCCCAATTAGCAACGCCAACTGCGTCGCCTGGGCGATTAAAGAATGCTACGTACAGTTTTTGGACTGTATTGGTATAAATACCCATTTAGAACTCCTAGGAAGGACTATCGAAATTAAATTTGCCGCAACGCATGCTTGTTGTGTACTAGCAAGACAGCGAGTGCATCATCTCAGAAGTCATTTGTGGGCTGATGTGACGGATATCACATTAGTCCACAAATGCTTTATCGAAATGATGCTTTTTGGCCACAGACTATGCCACGGCGGATTATGCGGAAAGATTTTCAATGGCGCAATAGCTTTTTATCTATCGAATTCGATAATCTTTATCAGGTAGGGCCCTTGTAAATCAAGGCTTTAGGACATGTACCTCAAGTCAATAACAAAGTGCCATTTGTAAGTTCTACATATAGCCTGTCTATTAGCGATGTCAAAATGCGCGATCTAGAAATTTCTCCCATGCAATTTAATCGTTGTTTTTTCATATTCTTATGTAGTCTCAAAGAATGCTAGGACTTGTTTGCCTACCTAAAGACACTTATTCAGTGCACTGACAGACTTGCACATTACAAAGCCCAACTTCAACAGAATGTCTTTGGCAAATTCATTCTGGCAATTCCCGCTGAGGCAGGGTTTTGAGCCGCACCGCCCTCTCAACTTTGCAGTCGGCAACGTTTTGCACGACGACAGCATGCTGTTTAAACTTCCCGCAGAATTTTTCCAGAGAATGCTATGGCTTTTGGCTAGGCCTTTTATGAGACGTGGACTTGTTAAATTTCTATTTAATAGTGCCTTCACAAGGAATGGGAAGCCATGAGTCCCTTTTAATGGCTGCCTTTCCTTGCGATTTAAAAATGAAGACTTTTTGTGAACCGATAATTAAAAAGCCGCCAAAAGGCGGCTTTTTAATTAAGTGCTTATATTGCTACTGCTTTCCCCAGAACGTTGCCCCGGTTGCAAGCCGATTAGCATCAATCCGACTTTGAAAGACATAGGCTGCTCTTCCGCCATTTTCTTGGCTTAATACGCCTTCTACTAGCATGTTGGTTCCTGGCGTGAACTGGCTAGCTCCATAAAGTCCGCCATCCTTGGATACCTCTCCCTGCGCTTGCATTTTGAAGCGTTCGTTTTGGTGCACAAGGTCGAATCCCGTAGCGAAGCTGGCTTTGCCGAAATCCACTTGAAGTCTGGCGTTTTCAATCGTCGCGGCGCTTACTTTACTGTTCGGCCCATCCACAATGAATGCCTCACTGTCGCGCAGGGAAAATCCCATCGATCCATTCACAGGCACCTGCCATTCACTCCCCTTTTCCCGGTAGATGGAATAGTAAGACTGGTTGACAGCGATAGTCGCATTGACGAGCTTGGACGCATCTTTCGAAGCGGGCAGATCGAGAATTGCGGCATAGCGCCCCCAGTGAATTTTGGACGGTGCTTCAACGATCGGACCTGGCTCTGCTCCCGGACCGCTTGATGGTCTTTCCGGGATCGTGATAGGAGGCGCCGAACCTGGCTTGACTAGCGCATTCAAGTCGGCGCTCTTCTGCACATCCAAATTTAATGCATTTGCCGTGAGCACCGTGCTGCCGGCAGGGGATTTGCCCGCTGTAGGCTCATCGCTTCTTGGAGGCGCAGTCAGGTCCGGCGAGAGATTCTTGCTGGGAAGCAACTGCGGCGCCTGCTGCCCACGGCGAATCTGCAACAGCTGCCCCACCTGATTCGCAAACAATTCCAGGCTCGTGCTGCCTTCGCATGGCCCCACGCCGTCCGGGCCGCATCCGCCGCCGAATCCGCTGACCACCACGCCGCCGGACAGCACGGCCACGCGAGAGGTTTCCTGGTCGGTAAATACCGTAAAGTCGGTGCCGCGCACGCCGATGGCTGCGACTGGCGTATTGAAACGGAAATTCTGGCGTGCGTCCTTGACGCCCTGCCCGGAGATCGTTCGTGCCACGCCGCTCAGCAATTCAAGCTTGACGCGAGTGTTGGCCGGATTCTGGGGGTCGACATGATATGCCACAATGCGCGCATGGCTGCTGGGCCGTAATATCAGGAAACCGTTGTCGATGGTCTTGAGGTAAACATAGCCATCCGCTCCGGTCTTGATCTCGTCGCCTTCCTGGATGGCCGCGCCCATTGCAACCGGGCCACTGGAAGCCTGGACCTGTCCGGCGACGAAGACAATGCGGCCCGCCTCGCCGGCATGCGCAACGCCTGCCGTGACCAGCATTCCAACAATAGCAATCAATCGACGTAACATAGACTTCTCCTTTGTCGCCATTGTGCTACGTATGGCAACACATTCTGTGATGGCCATCACATTTTACACCCAGGCAATTAAAATATCCTTCGGATTGTCTTGACCGAGACTTGGTGTTTGCCTTTTACAACAACAGCAAGTACACGAAAGGCGAAACAACTTACGGCCTTGGTAAGCAACGTTGCATGTATTGCATCCTGCATCGATCTGCAACTTATATGTTGGTCGTTACGTGATTGATTTGCGGAGCGGTCCAAAGTTGTAAATGAATTGTTCCATTGAAATTTCATTCTGCAAATGCGCGAATTGCACTCCTTTCCGGTCGTTACATTCCTGTAGTGTCCCTATGGACATGGCGTTATACTTTCCGGCTATTAATTCAGGGCTTGCACTCGTGATGCGCCTCTTCACCCGCGTGTCGCATCACATCTTTTATGAAGCTACCGGTCATCCTGCGCGCAATTCTGCCATCCGTCACCACGGCGCGATTGATGATTGCCCTCATTGCGGTCCTGCTGACTGCATGGACCAACTGGACGCCCGTCCCGACCGAATCCTACTTTGCCAATGAATGGCTGCGCGATCACTTCATCCGTCTGCATGCTTCCGATAAACCGGACGACCGCATCGCCATCATCGATATCGATGAAGGCAGCCTTGCCGCGAAGGGGCCCTGGCCGTGGCCGAGAGAACGGATAGCCGATTTGCTCGAGAACCTGATCGGCCCTTATGGCGCGCGCGGCGTGGCGCTTGACCTGGTCCTGCCCGAACCCGCCGATTCAACAGGCGATGCACGGCTCGCCATGCTGTCGCGGCATGGACCGGTCGTGATGGCGCAGGCATTTGATTATGTGGATCGCCCGCTGCCCCTGCGCGTCGGGCAGGTCACCGGAGGCAACCCGATCGATCAACTCCTGGACGTACCCGCTGCAAGCGGCTACATCGGCAATCACGCGGGTCTCTCGACGGCACAGCAGATCGGCAATATCGGCTTCGTGCCCGATGATGACGGAACGATCCGGCGCCTGCCGATGCTGACCCGGTTCCAGGACCGGATGTACCCGACGCTATCGCGGGCGCTCTTCGAATGCTGCGGCAATCCGAAAATGCAATCGCGGGATACCGATCACACCGGCTTCAGGCGGGTTGCGTTCAGCCGGAACTGGTCGGCATATACCGTGATCCCGGCGGCGGCCATCCTGGATTCAACCGCGCCGGCGTCGGCCGTGTCCGGACGCCTGGTGCTGATCGGATCGTCTTCACTGGGATTGAGCGACCGGGTCGCCACCCCGCTCTCTCCGTCGACAAGCGGCGTGCTCGTGCATGCCGCCGCACTGTCCACGATGCTTGATGAGCAGGCAGGGCAGGCTCCCGCCCGTTGGCCCGGCAGCGCGATCGCGATTGCATTTTCCATTCTTGTCGCCGTGATGGCCGCGTACACCTTCCCCCGCCTGTCCGCCGTCTCCAATGTGGCGCTGCTCGCGGGTGCGTCGATCGTCTGGCTGGGACTGGCGTATTGGATCAGTCCGCACGATCCGCATTTCTCGACGACCGGCCCATTGATTTCGAATATGTTCCTGCTGGCGGTGGCCGTTCCCTTCGACTGGCAACTGAGCCAGCGCAAATCGCGCCAGCTCCTGGGCACGCTGCGCCAGTATGTTGCGAAAGGTGTCGTCGATGAACTGCTCCGCCTCGACCTGAAGGATCCGCTCGTTCCGAGGCGGCTGGACGTTACTACACTGATTGCCGACATGCAGGGCTATACCACGCAGGTGGAGTCGTTGAGCATGGAAGAGGCTGCGCAACTGACGCGTGATTTTCTGGCCTGCCTGACCCGGCCGGTGCTGGAGAGGCATGGCACGCTGGACAAGTACACCGGCGACGGCCTGGTCGCGTTCTGGGGCGCGCCATTGCCGATCGCCGATCATGCGGATCTGGCATTGGATGCGGCGCAGGAGATCGTGGAAGCCGTGCGCAAGTTCAGCGCCATCCGGCAGGAAGCCGGCCTGGCGCCGCTACGGGTACGGATCGGTATCGAGAGCGGCATCGCGATGGCGGGCGATTTCGGCACGTCGTTTCGCAGTATCTACACGGCGGTCGGGGACAGCGTCAATGTTGCTTCCCGGCTGGAACAGGTCGCGCGCGATCATCCTCACGACATCATCATCGGCGCGGGAACGGCAAAAAGGGCAACACGACATCAACTGAAACTGCTGGGCGAGATTGTCTTGCGCGGGAAAGGCAAGCCCACCACGTTATATACATTGGAGTCGCTGCACTAATGCGTTTGCCCAAGCTCGCCAAGGGCTTATTCGCCCTGCTGTTCGTCTGCACGGCGTCCGCGCACGCGCAGCTGCAACTGGCGCAGCAGGACCTGTATCTGGATGCGATGCGATCGATCGCCGATGGTCGCAAGACCGATGCGAGCGATGCCCTGACGCGCATGATCGAACAGGAACCGCAACATGCGGGCGCGTGGCTGGATCTCGCGATCATCCAGTGCGAACTGGGGCGGGCAGCGGAAGCGGAGCGCTTGTTCAATGTCATCGAGACCCGCTTCTCGCCGCCGCCGGCCATCCTGGAAGTGATCGCACGGCAGCGCGCGGAAGGCTGCGCCGGCTGGCAGCCGCGCAGGCAGTTTTCGGTCAGTCTTGGGCGAGGCATCGACAGCAACGTCAACCAGGGAGCAAGCAATCCGATCTTCACCATCGGCAGCGGCGACTACCGGGTCGACCTGGAACTGCTGCCGGAGTACCTGCCGCAGCATGATCAGTACACCGTGCTTTCCACCGAATACATGCGGGAGCTGACGCCCAATGGCGTCAACGGGTATCTGCAGTTCCGCGCCCTGCACAACGATACGTTCAGCCGCTACAGCACGTCGTCGCTCGTCGCCGGCGTCGAACGGCCATGGCGGATCGGCGATTGGGCGATGCGCGGCACTGCCCTTGTGGGGCTGCATGGACTCGGCGGGAAGCTGTATCAGATCCAGAGCCAGGTGCAGACACGGGTGACCGTGCCGCTCAAGCTGCCGGACAATTTCCAGACCAGCGTGATCGCCAGCGTATCGAACCTGAATTATCCGTCCCTGTCGAGCTTCGATGCCAACACCGCCGAACTGCGCGGCGTGCTTTCCTATAACAGTGAACGCACGCAGGGGCAGACGAGCGTTGGCTATATTTCCGATCGCGGCGCGGCCAACCGTCCAGGCGGTGATCGAACCGGCTGGTTTGCAAACCTGCATGCGCGCAGGCGCATCAATGATTTTCTGACTGGCGAATTCGGCTGGAGTTATCACCGCTGGCAGGGTGAATCCATGTACTCTCCGGGCTTCATCGATGAGATCCGCCATCAAAAAACCAGCGTTCTCAGGGGCGCTCTCGTCTTCCCGATAGCAGACAAACAAGCGATTTATATTGAAGTTCGTAAGGTAAAAAACAACGAAAACATTTCTGTCTTTCAATATAATAGCCGGCAACTACAAGTAAGCTGGCAGTGGCACAATTTCTAACAGGAACTATTTTCGCCACACGCTGATCATTGCATTTGCTTGTACCTTGCAGCACCAGTCGGGAACGTCGCAATGGGTATGGAAATCGGATTGATGATTTTGGGTTTGCTGGCAGTGTCGGCAGGTTGCCTCGCACCAGCCGCCATGCTGCCGCCCCTGCCCAACGACAAGCTTCTGCATTTCCTGGCATTCGGCGGATTGACGCTTCTCGCAGGGCGCATTGCAAGTACCGGGACCGAGCTCGTGGTCTGGACGGTTTGCCTGTTCGCCGGCGGATGGCTCATCGAATGCATCCAGAACTGGATCCCCGGCCGCCGCTTCTGCTGGAAGGATTTGCTGGCAAATACCGCCGGCATTGCCGCAGCGTCGATTATTTCCGTATCGGCAATAGGTCGTTAGATGACGCTTTCCATCCGACCGGACCGACCGAATTTCGCATTGCCGATGATCTTTTATCGCACTCACTAAAGACATCTTGGATCGATAGTTAAAGACGTCTATGAGCAACCAATCTTCCGTGTTAACCAAGGGCGAGGCAGAAACAAACGATCTGCCGGATATGCCTGTCGAAGCCTCAGAATCGGGCAAGCGGGAGCAGGTCAACCTGCAGATCCATCTGCGCAAGATTCCCTTGCTGGCGAACCTGAGTGAAGAGGAGATGCGCAAGGTGAAGGCCGAACTGCGCATCAAGCAGTTTGCGCGGCGCGAAATCGTTCTTCAAAAGGGTGGTATCGGCGACAGCCTGCTGTTCCTGCTGTCCGGCCAGCTCCAGGTCATCGACGTTACCGAAGATGGACGTGCGATCGGATTGCGCATGTTGAATGTCGGTGACTTTTTCGGCGAAATCGCGGTCATCAACGGTTCGACGCGGTCCGCATCGGTGATTGCCATGAGCCCGGTCCTGGTGGCCTTCCTTCCCCGCACCACCGCCCTGCATCTGTTCTCCCATTCGCCTTCCGTGGCAAACCAGATGCTGCGCCACCTGGCGGAAAAGATTCAGCGCGATTCCGAATTCCGGGCATTGCTCAGCATCAACAACACGTCGAGACGGCTTTACAGCTTCCTGGTGCTACTCAAGCAGAAGAAACCGGGCAATGTGGAAGTGGTCGAAAACCTGCCGACGCATCAGGACATTGCAAACATGATCAACACCAGCAGGGAGACCGTCACGCGCGCGCTCCTGACGCTGGTGCAGCAAGGCATCGTCCAAAAGGACACCCACCGGCTGATCATTCGCAAGCCCGAAGCGCTTCAAAAGCTGGTACAGGGAGCAAGCTGAAGCAGGTTAAGCCGGTCCGCGGCTGTTCGTTCCATTTTCAATTTGCCCCGGGCCGATTTAAGACCGCTCTATCCATGGCGGCCATGGGCTTTGCGCCCGGCCAATCTGGCGGAATTCGACCCTCTTTCCATTTTGCAATTCACCGGCCTGCCTACTACCCTGAGCAAGCTCAAGGTCGGCAGTCGGATGTCAATAGTGCTATACAATATCGCAGCCGAATTCATGGTTGCAGAATTGAAACGCTCGTCGCCTTCCCTCTCTTCCGCCGGTCAACAAAGCGTTTAAGCGGTTATTCCATCGTTTAATGCACTTCATGTATATCTGGTTTCCTGGAATCGTTTCCGCCGTCATGATGGAACTCCTAACGAACATGCCTTAACCGGCAGCATTTATGGGCAGCATTTACGTCAACAATCTGGGCAAGGCTTACAAACAATATCCCACGCGATGGTCCCGGCTTGCGGAATGGGTGCTTCCATTCCTGGGCAAGCGCCATGAACTCAAATGGGTGCTGAAGAACATCAACTTCCGGGTCGAGCCGGGCGAAGCGGTCGGCATCATCGGCCTGAACGGCGCGGGAAAAAGCACCCTGCTGAAGCTGATCACCGGTACGACCCTGAGCACGACCGGCAATGTATCAATCACCGGCCGGGTCTCCGCCATGCTGGAACTGGGCATGGGATTCCATCCCGACTTCACCGGCCGCCAGAATGTACTGATGGCGGCGCAGCTGCTCGGCATGGATGCCGACGAAGCAGCAGCGCTGATGCCGGAGATTGAAGCATTTGCCGAAGTGGGTGAATACATCGACATGCCGGTACGCGTGTATTCAAGCGGCATGCAGATGCGCCTCGCGTTCAGTGTCGCCACGGCGAAACGGCCGGACGTCCTGATCGTCGATGAGGCCTTGTCCGTCGGGGACGCCTACTTTCAGCACAAGAGCTTCGATCGCATCCGCGAATTCCGCAAGCTCGGAACGACGCTCCTGATCGTTTCCCACGACAAGGGGGCGATCCAGTCGATCTGTGACCGCGCCATCCTTCTGGATGCCGGCAGTCTGGCCAAGGAAGGATCGCCGGAAGAAATCATGGACTTCTACAATGCCCTGCTGGCCGACCGGGAAAACCAGAATGTGCAGCAGGAAAAGGTCGGCAACGGCAAGGTACAGACAATTTCCGGCAGCGGCGAGGCAGTGGTGGCGGATATCGCCTTGCTGAATGAGCGCGGCGAACGAATCGAGGCAGTCGATGTGGGCAGCTCCGTCACGCTGCAGATCGAGGTGGCCGTGCATGCCCCCATCCCGCGCCTGGTGCTCGGCTACATGATCAAGGACCGCCTCGGCCAGCCGATGTACGGCACCAATACGCATCTCAAGGACATGCCCCTGACCGATCTGCAGCCGGGCGAAAGTGTGACTTACCGATTCACCTTTCCCAGCAACCTTGGGCCCGGCAGTTACTCGATCGCCACCGCCCTGGTCAGTACGGACACCCACCTGGTGAACAACTACGAATGGCGCGATCTTGCCCTGATGTTCACTGTTGTCAATGTCAGCCAGACGCATTTCGTGGGATGCACCTGGCTTGATCCTTTAGTGGCGGTGCAACGCTCATGACCTTTATCTCTTACGCCCAGAATTTCGAAGACGTCATGCTCTGGCGTGCGCTCAAGCACGTCGGCAAGGGCTTCTATATCGACGTCGGCGCCAACGACCCCATGGTCGATTCTGTCACGCTCGCGTTCTACCAGCGCGGATGGCGGGGCATCAACATCGAACCGATGCAGCAGTACTATCGCCAGCTATGCCGCAGCCGTCCGGCGGACATCAACCTGCCGCTGGCGGTCGCCGATGCCGAAGGCGAACTGATGTTTTTCGATGTGGCGGATACCGGCCTGTCGACGATGGACACGGCCATCGCGGCGCAACACCGCGCCGCCGGCAGGGCGGTGACGGAACGCCCGGTCCGGGTGCAGACCTTGTCCAGGATCTGTGAAACGCATGTGCAGGGCGAGGTGCATTTCCTGAAGATCGACGTGGAGGGGTTCGAGAAATCGGTGTTGCTCGGTATGGACTTCAAGAGATGGCGTCCATGGATACTGGTTATCGAGGCGACAAGGCCGCAATCCCAGGCCACCAATCACCATGAATGGGAAAGCCTGGTGACGGGCGCGGATTACCGGTTGTGCTATTTCGACGGACTGAATCATTACTATGTCGCGCTCGAACACCCGGAGCTGATGCAGGCATTTTCATGCCCGCCGAATCACTTTGATCATTTCCAGCTTCGGCCGCACCACGCGTTCAGCTATCCGCTGCATGATTGGGAAATGCGCATCCAGCGCGCGGAACAGGAACTCCAGGAAGCGCGCAACCAGATTGTCCACGCGCAGGCCGAGGCGCACCAGGCAAAGCATGATGCGCTGCAGGTACACACCCACGTGGAGCATGCGCAGGCACAGGTGGAACAGGCACAGCTACAGGTGCGGCAGGCGCACGAAGCGCAGGCAAGAGCGGAGAAGGCGAAAGCCGAGGCGGATGCGCAGCGCTACCAGGCGCATTTGTATATCGAAGCCATCCATGCCAGCACGTCCTGGCGGCTCACGCGGCCCGTCCGTGCGGTGAAGGTGCTTCTGACGGAACCGCGTCAGGCGCAATACCGATTCCGGCAGGCGGCAGCGCCGTTCCTGGTTCGCGGCCGCGCCGCGGCATTGCGTGTCGCGCGCTGGCTCGCGTCCAAGCCGGCCGTCCGCCGGCTTGCGGTTCGCATCCTGGCGAAATTCCCGGCACTCGATGCAAAGGCAAGAAGCCTCGCGGCAAGAGCGGCGTCGCCCGCAGCCGCAAGAGCAAGCACAGCGCCGATCGAATTGTCCGGCGATGTCCAGGCACTCTCCGAGCCTGCGCGAAAGGTATTCCAGGATATCGCGCGCGCCGTCAAAACCAATGCAAAGTAAACCCGTTATGCGAATCGTACTAGACCTGCAGTCATGCCAGACCTCGGGCAGCAGAAACCGGGGCATCGGCCGCTACTCGATGTCCCTTGCACAGGAGATGGCGCGGCAGGCCGCCGGTCATGACTTACTGGTCGCGCTGAACGGATGCTTTCCCGACACGATTGAATCGGTGCGCAAAGCCTTCGACGGTTTGCTGCCGCGCGAAAATATCGTGGTATTTGATCTTCCCGGACCCTTCAACCGGCACGATCCGGCGAGCTTCTGGCGTTCAAGGGCGGCGGAAAATATTCGTGACGCCTTCCTGTCGAGCCTTGCTCCCGATATCGTTCATACCACCAGCCTTTTCGAGGGATGGGGAGACGACGCCATTACGCAGAGCAGCCGCTCCCTGGCATCGTTCAGCAACGCGATCACCCTGTATGACCTGATACCGCTGCTGTACAAGGAAACCTATCTCGGCGATCCATCCGCGCGGGCATTCTATTTTCACAAGCTCAGCGGGTTGAAGAATGCCGAGCTGCTGCTGTCCATCTCCGAACATTCACGCAAGGAAGCGATTGCGGCACTGCAATTACCCGATGACCAGGTGGTGAACATTTCCTCGGCGGTGGATTCCTTTTTTCATCCGCGCCAGTTATCGATCGAAGAGGCGGCCAGCCTGCGCAAGCGGCATAACCTTTCCAAACCCTTCGTGATGTACACCGGCGGCATCGACTACCGGAAAAACCTGGACGGATTGATCGAAGCATTTTCCCTGCTCCCGGCATCCATCAGGAGCGCCTACCAACTGGCGATCGTCTGCAAGATCAACGATACCGATCTGCAGCGCCTGCAGTCGGTGGCATCACGGTTAGGCTTTTCGAAGCATGACGTGGTGTTCACCGGCTTCGTCACCGAGGATGATCTTGTTGCGCTGTACAACATGACCTCCTTGTTTGTTTTTCCGTCGTTGCACGAAGGATTCGGCCTGCCGGTGCTGGAGGCGATGTCCTGCGGCGTGCCGGTGATCGGCGCCAACACCAGCAGCATCCCGGAAGTGATCGGCCGCGAGGATGCATTGTTCAATCCGCGCAATCCCCAGGAAATCGCGGACAAGATTCACCTGGCATTGACCGACGAAGGCTTGCGGGAATCGCTGAAAGCGCATGGCCTCCGACAGGCAAAGGAATTTTCGTGGCAGTCGTCGGCAAAACGTGCGCTGAGCGCGTTCGAGCATCTGCACGAAACCCGGCAAAGCAGCAGGACCGTGGTGTCGCAATCCGGCGACAGGCGCCCTCGCCTTGCGTTTTTCTCACCGCTTCCGCCCCAGAAGTCCGGCATTGCCGACTACAGCGCCGACCTGTTGCCAGAACTCGGCAGGTACTACCGTATCGACGTGATCGCCGACCAGCCGGAAATCAGCGACGTGTGGGTCAGCGCGAATTTTCCGGTCCGTTCGGTCGAATGGTTCGAGGCGCATGCCGCCGAGTTCGACCGCATCCTGTACCACTTCGGCAATTCCGATTTCCACAAGCACATGTACGGCTTGCTTGAACGGCATCCGGGCGTGGTGGTGATGCATGATTTTTTCCTCAGCGGCGCCATCGAATACCTGGATGCGATCGGATACCTGCCCGACGCATTCCCCCAGGCGCTCTATCATTCGCACGGCTACAAGGGTATTGCCGACCTGGTGAAGTCCTATCGGGGAAATATCGTCGGCGCCTATCCGTTGAACAAGTCGGTGCTTGACCAGGCGCTCGGCGTCATTTCCCATTCCGAGTATTCGCGGCGGCTCGCAAGCGAATGGTACGGCGCAGGCAGCGTCAACGACTGGCAAAGCATTCCGCTGCTGAAAGGCGTTCCGCTGGCGTCGGACCGGGATGCGATCAGGCAGAGGATGAATATCAAGAGCACGGATTTCATTGTGTGCAGTTTCGGCATGGTGGCGCCCACGAAACTGAATGACCGCCTGCTGGACGCCTGGCTGAAGTCGCCCCTCGCCACGGATGAACGATGCCACCTGGTGTTTGTCGGCGATGGTTCCTATCCGCATTACGGTCCCGCGCTGGCCGATGCGATCAAGGCGAGCGGATGTGGGGAGCGGGTACGTGTGACCGGCTTCGTTTCGGCGGACGAGTACCGATCCTATCTGTCAGCCGCCGACGTGGCCGTGCAACTGCGTACCCAGTCGCGGGGCGAAACATCCGCCGCTATCCTCGATTGCCTGGCATTCGGGCTGCCGACCATCATCAATGCCAACGGCTCCGCATCGGAGTTGCCAGGTGATGTGCTGGTCAGGCTCGACGACGAGTTCACTCAGGAAATGCTGTGCCAGGCCCTGACGGACGTTTGGAAGAATGCCGACCTGCGCAGCACCCTGTCGCTTCGCGCTACCCAATACGTACGCGCCTCTCATCATCCCGCGCGGGTCGGACGCCTGTACCGCGATGCTATCGAACATTTTGCGGAAAATTCCTCGAATGCGTCGCAGCAGCGGCTTGTTCATTCGCTGCGATCCATCGAATCGCCGGTTGCGCCGACGGAACAGGACATGTTGAGGGCGGCCGCCAGTATCGCCTTCAATCGCGGCTGCACCACGCCGGGAACGAAGCAGTTCATCGTCGACGTCAGCCCGCTCATGCAACCCGGTGCCGAGGCGGCGAGTGTTGCTGCCGCCCGAAATGTATTGCTGGCCATGTTGAACCAGGCGCCGGACGGCTATCGCCTTGAAACCGCATACAAGTCGGAAGAGCAATGGATGTATGCGCGCCGGTTCACGATGGGCCTGCTCGGCGCAGCCGATTTCCGGATCGACGATGCACCTGTCCAATTCCGCGAAGGCGATGTGGTATTGACCCTGAGCCATGCGGCTGGAGACATCGTTCCGGACCAGGGCACCTTGGCATTGCTTCAACAGCGAAACATTCGAATGGCAGGCGTGGCGATCGAAGTTCTTCAGCAAGCGAGTCCTGCGGCCGGCATCGGTGCCGAGGCGATGGATTGGCTGAAAAGCGCGGTCGGCACAGAGGGCAACCTGATCTGCCTGACCCGCAAGCCTGTCCGGACCGACACGTTCCCGTCCAACACCTTGGCAGCTGCCAGGGTGCGGCAACTTGCCCGGCGCGACCTTGGATTCAGGGAGTCGGACATCGTGATCTTCTGCCTGGATAGTGCCGATGCCATCCGGAACAACACGCAGCTTCTCGATGCATGGCAGTCATTAGGATTGGCGAACGACGAGCGCTACCACCTGGTCCTTGCCGGCAATGCGCACCGTACCGACAGTACCGGGCTGCGCCTCACCCCGGCGTCGTCGAACGGCGATAGTCCGCGTATCCATTGGCTCGGCGACGTGGCAAACCAGTTGCACAATCGATACGTGGTGTCGGCGGATATGGCGTTCAAGTCCGGCGCGGACGATACCGGGACTGCCTGTTCGTCGGTCCTCGCATGCCTTGGCAATGACATTCCGGTCTTTCAACCATCGGGGGCCGGCGTTTGCGGGCCGGATTCGCTCGGCAGGAATTTGCTGACGCTTCGCGACGGTTTTCCTGTGACAGAAATGCATGACGTGGTGGACATGCAGGACACCGGAGGCGAATCGCGGATCACCCATATCTACCGGAATGTCATCGATCATTCCAGCGCCATCAATCTGAAGTCCGGTCCGGCGCCGTCCGCACAGCCGGATGCAGCAACTGCGCCGCGACCTGATGCGTTGCAAGCGGCATCGCCGGTACGCGACGGCAGGGACACCAGGCCACAGATGCTTGTCGATGTTTCCTTCATGGTCAAGCACAACCTGAAGTCCGGCATCCAGCGCGTCGTTCTCAACATCCTGTCGGTGCTGTTGAAGTCGCCGCCGGCCGGCCATCAGGTTGTGCCGGTCTATGACGCCGGCGGGTACTATGTGTACGCCCGCCGCTTCGCTGCCCAGATACTGGGTGCGACGCACGATACGGCGGAAGAAACGCCGATCCAGGTGGCGCCGAACGACGTGTTTCTGGGCCTTGATCTATACCCGGACGGCGTGCAGCAGAATCAGGCGTTCTTCAAGGACCTGAGGAACCATGGCATCAAGATCTATTTCGTTGTGTTCGACCTGTTGCCGGTGCTCCTGCCCGCCCTCTTTCCACAGGATGCGCAGCGCAATTTCGTGAAATGGGTCGACACGATCGCCGAGGTCTCGGATGGATTGCTATGCATCTCGCGGACGGTTGCGGATGATTTGATTGCCTACATCCGGAAGGAGCATGCCGACAGGGCGGCGCCTTTGTCGATCGGCTATTTCCATCTCGGCGCGGATCTCGCTTCCCGGGATGACGCCCGTGTCAACCGCGCCGCCGATCCAGCCCATGCGCGGCCTGCGTTCCTGATGGTGGGTACTGTTGAACCGCGCAAAGGCTATGTCCAGGCACTTGCGGCATTCGAGGAATTGTGGGAACAAGGACTGGATGTTGA
>NZ_DAIUCO010000033.1:0-30030 GCF_036846085.1 Noviherbaspirillum sp.
CCCCCATGCCGCACCTCACCAAACACCTCACTTTCCTCACCGCAGCCCTGTGCCTCGCCGCCTCGGCCCCCGCATCCGCACAGGACGCAATGACCAAACGCGTCGCGCCATGCATGGCGTGCCACGGCGAAGCTGGCAAGGCCGCAAGCGATGGGTATTACCCGCGCATCGCCGGTAAACCCGCCGGCTACCTGTACAACCAGCTCGTGAACTTCCGCGATGGCCGCCGCAAGCAGTACGCATTGATGACCTACATGGTCCAGCATTTGTCCGACGATTACCTGATGGAGATGGCGACGTTTTTCGCCAATCAGCATCCGCCGTACCCGCCGCCGCAGTCAGTGGATGTGTCAAAGGCAGTCCTGGAAAGAGGCCGCGCATTGGTAATGGACGGCGATCCGGGTAGAAATATGCCCGCGTGCATCGCTTGCCACGGCAATACACTGACCGGCGTGGCGCCCAGCATTCCCGGGCTGCTCGGCTTACCCCGCGACTATATCAATGCGCAGTTCGGCGCCTGGCGCGATGGAGCCCGCCGCGCGGCTGCGCCGGATTGCATGGCGCAGATCACCAAGCAATTGACGACCGATGAAATCAGCGCCGCTTCCGCATGGCTCGCTACCCAGCCGGTGCCGAAGGATTACGCGCCCATCGCATTCGGCAGCGTCAAGCTTCCCATTCCCTGCGGCAGCTACGGGGGCAATAAGCCATGACGATGAAACGCATCCTGCTGTCCCTCGTCCTCATCATGGTGGCGCTGCTTGGACTGACCTTGTACCTGGGCCTGTCGGAGGACGGGACCGACGCCGTCGCACCGCCGCCCGTCGCCTCGCCGGAAGCGGTCGAGCGCGGCGCTTACCTTGCGCGGGTCGGCAACTGCATGGCCTGCCATACTACGCGCGGTGGCGCCGATTACGCCGGGGGAAGGGGAATAGAGACACCGTTCGGCACGATCTATTCGAGCAATCTCACGCCGGACGCGGACACCGGTATCGGCGCCTGGACCGCCGATGATTTCTGGCGCGCGATGCATAACGGAAAATCCCGTGACGGCAGCCTGCTGTATCCGGCATTTCCCTATCCGAACTACAGCAAGGTCACGCGCGCCGATTCGGATGCGATGTACCTGTATCTGAAAACACGCAAGCCGGTGGCGCAGGCAAACCGCACGCCGGATCTGCGCTTCCCTTACAACCAGCGCATCCTGCTGGCCGCCTGGCGCGCACTGTATTTCCGCCCCGAGGTGCATCGCCCGCAGCAGGGGCAGAGTGTCGAATGGAACCGGGGCGCTTACCTCGTCGAGGGACTCGGCCATTGCAGCGCCTGCCATACGGAGCGCAATGCGCTCGGCGCGACGCGTGAAAGCGATCCGCTCGGCGGCGGACTGATTCCCATGCTGAACTGGTATGCGCCGTCGCTGACGTCCGCCGACGAGGCATGGCTGGGCGGTTGGGAAACGCAGCAGATCATCAGCCTGCTGAAGACAGGCGTGTCGGAACGCGCCGCCGCGTCCGGGCCGATGGCGGAAGTAGTGCGTGAAAGCCTGCAGCACCTGAGCGATAGCGATGTGCAGGCGATGGCGGTGTACCTGAAAGCGCTGCCGCAATCCGAAGCACCGGCCAAGCGCGGCCCTGCGGCGGAGGATAGCGACTTCCTGCGCCTGGGGGCGAAGCTGTATGAGGAACACTGCGTTTCTTGCCATCAGGCGAACGGGCAGGGCGAGCCGCCCGGGTTCCCGCCGCTTGCCGGCAATCGCGCGGTGGTGATGAGCTCCGCGGTGAATCCGATCCGCATGGTCTTGCATGGCGGCTACCCGCCCAGCACCCAGGGCAATCCCCGGCCGTACGGCATGCCGCCATTCGGTTCGCTGCTCAACGACCAGGAGGTCGCCGCAGTGGTTTCCTATACGCGCAACGCATGGGGCAACCAGGCATCGGTCGTCAGTCCGGCGGACGTGCAGCGGTATCGCTCGGTGCCGCTTGATTGAGATGAACGGAACAGGAATCGGCGTGTCTTCCCTGATTTCGGAGGAACGCAATGAACGGACCTGTGGCAAAAATCTATAACCACCTTTCTCATGCGGAGAATGCCCGTAACGAACTGTTGTCGTCGGGCTTTTCAGCGGACAGCGTGCACCTGGAATCCATCCAGAGCGAAGCCGGCCCGACAGCCGGCAACTTCGCCGTCGGGAATGGCGATCCCGACGGCGAGAACCCGGGAACGGCCTACGAGCGCAATTTTGGCGATCCGCTCCAGCCGAGCAATATCCTTCTGACGGTCGATGCCGACGATGACGGATTGGCCTCGCATGCGTCGGACATCATGCTGCGGCATGGCGGCCACGATATTCCGTAGCCCGTCCTGCATGCCGACGGTGAAAATCTGGCGGGGAATGAAAAAGGGGAATGCCATGCAAGGCATTCCCCTTTTTACCATTCCAGCCGCACCTTCCAGCCGCAACCCCGCGGCCAGTCATCGAAACATCAGTCGGCGGTGATTTTCGCTGTCTTGATGACATTGCCCCACTTCTTGATTTCCTCGTCGATGAAGCGGTCGAACTCCTGCGGGCCGGCACCGGAGGCGAACACGCCCATCGTTTCGAAACGGCTGACCACTTCCGGGAGCTTGACGATCTGTGCGATCTCGTCGGACACCCGCTTGATGACCTCCGGCGGCGTGCCTGTCGGTGCAAGCATGCCCGCCCAGGTGCTGCCGGTGAATCCCTTGATCCCTTGTTCGATGAATGTGGGGACATCCGGCAAGGCGGGAAGCCGCTTGTCGCTCGCCACGCCGATGCCTTGCACCCTGCCGGTCTTGATTGGCTGGATAAGGCCGGACGCCGCATCCATGAATAGCTGGATATGGCCGCCGATCAGGTCGCTGAGCGCCGGCGCCGCGCCGCGGTAGGGGATGTGCAGCATGTAAGTGCCGGTCATCATCTTCAGCAATTCGGTGCTGAGGTGCACGGCGGAGCCGTTGCCGGATGAGCCGTAGCTGATCTTGCCGGGATTCGCCTTCGCGAAGGTGATCATTTGCTGCGCGGTCTTGTAGGGAAGGTCTTTATTCACCGCGCCAACGAGCGGCGAGATGCCGATCAGGGACACCGGCTGCAAATCCTTTTGCGCGTACGGCAGTTTCTGGTACAGCGTCATGTTGGCGGCGTATGCGGCGATCACGATACCGAAGTTATAGCCGTCGGGCTGCGACTTGGCGATCGCGTCCACGCCGATCAAGCTGCCGCCACCGGGTTTGTTTTCCACCAGTACCGGTTGACCAAGGCGGGTCGACAGATGCTGCGCGATCAGGCGCGCCATGACATCGGTGAAACCGCCCGGCGCATAAGGAACAATCACGCGCATCGGCTTGTTCGGCCATGCTCCCTGCGCGCGCACGAAGGGGGCGGCGACGACGGCGCCGGTGCCTGCGAGCAAAAGTCGGTTGAATTTACGGCGGTTGAAGCTCATTGCTGTCTCCTGAGATGGATTTGTTTTATAGCTGCTGATTGCAGTTGTGGTCGGGAACCAATCGCAAGTGCGCGATGCTGCGACCCTGAATGGATCTACCTACTGCTCCAGAGCGAAATTAACGTATACGTGATTTCCATGTCAACGAAATTGGAACGCGATTCTGCATAGCGGAACATTCGGCGACGCCAATTTCTCGTCAGTCTTGAATGGAGCCCACGGCAATCGCCTCTATAAAGCGGTATCGAGCAGCATCATCAGTACGAAGCCGAGCATCAGCCCACAGGTCGCGAAGGCTTCATGTCCCTTGCGATGCGATTCCGGAATGATCTCGTGGCTGATGACGAAAAGCATGGCACCGGCGGCGACGGCCAGGCCCCATGGCAGCAGGCCGGTCGACAAGCCGATCAATGCTGCGCCGAACACCGCCGCGATCGGTTCGACCAATCCGGACGCCGCCCCGAGTCCCGCGGACAGCAGGCGTCCATATCCGACGCCGCGTAGCGCCAGGGCGACTACCAATCCTTCCGGCACGTCCTGAATGGCGATGCCGGTCGCGAGGGTTTTAGCGGCGTCCGCATCCGGCCCGGCAAAGGCGACACCGATTGCCAGGCCTTCTGGAAAATTGTGCAGTGCGATGGCCAGTACGAAGAGCCAGGTGCGTTTGAGCAGACGGGCGCGCGGCCCCTCCACACCCTTGATGAAGTGTTCGTGCGGAAGGATACGGTCGATCAGTAGCAGGCAGGCGGCCCCGATCAGGATGCCGGCTCCAACGATGCTGCTGGCACCCCAGGAATCGAACCCCTGTTCCGTAGCCGATTCCAGCGCCGGCATGATCAGGGAAAACGCACTTGCGGCCAGCATTACTCCGGCACCGAACCCAAGCATCGTATCGTACGCACGCTGGGAAAAATTCTGTGACAGTAAAACCGGTACGGTGCCGAGGAAGGTTGCGGCGGCGGCCAATGCGCCACCCTGCAGCGCACCGGCGATCCGCGAATCGTAATCGACAAGGTAGCTGTGCATGTTCACGAACAGCAGCGTAATTGCACCCAGCAGCAGTGCGAGCAGGGCCCAGCGCTGCCATGGCATGGGTTTCAATTGCAGTTGAAGGGATTCGCTGTCGGTAGACGAGCCGGTGTCATTCATAGGATCTTCCTGTCATGGCGATTTGGGCCGATTTGTACACGCGAAATCCATGCCTTGTCCTGCACGGCATATCGCGCGACATCGAATTCCTACTTTCCCTGCGTATCGAGGACAAATTCTTTCTGGCCCCGCTGTAATTCTTACCGCGCCAACCAACCTACCTACAAAACAGATGTTCCACCATGCGGTTCCGGAATGCCTTTGAAATGGATCAATGGCGATATGTGGCACGTCTCGACATGCGCTTCATGCGGGCACAAGGCTTGCGTTGTATTGGGGCCTTGAGTTGAATCAACGCATTCAATTTCAATCCGGCACCTATAGGAGATATTTTATGTTCGTACATAACAAGCGATTGCAATACACGGTACGTGTTGGCGAATCGAATCCCGGCCTCGCCAACCTCATGCTTGAGCAGTTCGGTGGTCCGCAAGGAGAACTGGCAGCAGCGATGCGTTACTTCACACAGGCCGTGGCAGAGGACGATCCAGGCCGCAAGGACATGCTTTTTGATATTGCGACCGAAGAGCTGAGCCACCTGGAAGTCATTGGATCAATCATCGCCATGCTGAACAAGGGCGGCAAGGGTCGCCTTGCGGAAGGTGTTGAAGAGGAAGCAGAACTTTATCGTTCAATCAATGGTGCCGGTAACGACAGCCATGTCACTCAAGTGCTGTACGGTGGCGGCCCTGCGCTGATCAATTCCGGCGGCCAGCTTTGGAATGCAGGCTACATCGATTCGATTGGCGAGCCGACTGCCGACCTGCGATCCAATATCGCCGCCGAAGCACGGGCAAAGATCGTCTACGAGCGGCTGATCAATCTCACTGACGATCCTGGTGTGAAGGAAGCCCTCGGCTTTCTGATGACGCGCGAAATCGCTCACCAGAAATCATTCGAGAAGGCACTGTACTCGATCGAATCAAATTTCCCACCCGGAAAACTGCAGGGCGATCCTCGCTTCACGAATGTGTACTTCAATATGTCGCAGGGCGACGGCGATCTTCGCGGTCCATGGAACCAGGGTGATCAATGGCAGTTCGTGTCGAACCAGTCGGAGATCGCGGCTGTGGACGGCGGCAGCGGTGAAGCGTCGGTCAAGCTGACGACCGCCGAAATGGCGGTGGTGGAAAAGACGGCGATGCGCCTGAAGTCCGATCCGACCGCCAACCCGCAGACCGGCGCGGAACTGGGGGCGCAGAACGCGCAGGTGATCGGGAAGAAGTAGGGAGTTGACGGAGGCTACGTTAGGTCCTTACCAAACCCACCGATGACCGGTACCCTCCCCCCTCTCAGGGGGAGGGCTAGGGGTGCAGCAGGGGTTTCGTGCAGCATGCTGCACGCCTGCGGAACGATCTTCGCTTGCAAGCGAAGATGCGTCCTGCAAGGAGGGGTAGTGAGGTCGAGCAATCACATTCAGTGAAGTGGGCTTCACCCCCCCATCCCAGCCTTCCCCCTTATAAGGGGGAAGGAGCCGGTCAAACATAGTTCAAACACAGGTAGTTGACCGTATTTACCCCGCTTTAATGCGCATGCATCCCCTGCTCGCATGCCTCATGCTCCTTCGCGCACATCTTCTTGTAGGCAAGAATGGCTTTCTTCCTCGCCGCCAGCGCCGCCCGTGTCTTGAAGGGTTCGACGATGTCGGCGATCGAATAGTTGAAGCCGTTCTTCATCACGTATCGAACATCCGCTGCCGCCTTCAGATCTTCCAGCGGATTGCCCCTTACCATGACGAGGTCTGCTAGCTTGCCGACCTCGATGGAGCCGAGGTCCTTGTCCACCAGGCTCATCTTCGCCGCATTGATGGTCACGGTCTGCAGCGCCTCATGGTTGTTCATCACCATGCCCGCACCCCGCAGGTTCGTATGCAGCGCAATGCCCGGTGCTACCAGCGGCGAGTCGGTGCCGTAGGCGAGCAGCCCGCCGGCCCGCATCACCTTCGCCGATTGCTCCGCATCCCTGCGGATGGTCGCCAACTGCGTCGGTGTCGGCGGCTGCGCTGTTTGCAGGCCGGTCACGAAGTTCGGCGGAACCAGCAGGAAACGGTCGCCGGCGATCAGCCCGGGGTCCTGTCCGACCAGCGCCGTCGACGAGAACAGCGTGTCCACTAGCCGGAAGTCGCTCTTGGCATGAAGGTCCGCGGCGTCCTGGTAGGTGTATCCGCCGATGGACTTCGACCAGCCGTAGCCCATACGTTGCGTCGCCGAGAGGTGGGTGGTGCCGCCGAGTCCGGTTGCGGAACCGGGTGACAGCATGTGCGTGCCGGTATGCACGCCCAGGTCAATGCCGCCCTGTGCAATCTTGACCATGATCGGGATCGGCGCACGGACATACGACTTCATGTAGTCCGTACCCATTGCCTTGGCCTTGGCGATCTCCATGTCGGCGATCTCGGGCGTGCGCAGCGTGCGGGCGAAGTTGTAAAACAGCCGGTTGCCTTCCCACAGCGGCGGCGAGACGAACAAGCGCGGCCCGTTCAGGTTGCCTGCTTCAAGCGCTTCACGCATTTCGATGCTTTGATGGAGCGGGCCGGCGACCGACTGCGTCGACGTGATGCCGTACGACAGCATGAGCGCCGCGATCTGGCCGTACTGTCCGCCCTGGTACAAGGTCAACGGGTGGATATGCGGATCCCACAAACCCGGCATCACCGTCAGTTCGGATGCATCGATAAACCGGTCGGCCGATCGCTCGGAGCCTTCCTGGTGCGGCCTGATCGCCGTGATGCGATTGCCGGTGATGACGATGTCCATGTCCTGTTTCACCTGCGGACTGACGCCATCCCATACCGCGCCTGCGCGCACAATCGTTGTTCCTTGCGGAACTGCCTGGGTCCATGGCAGGTTCACCGTAATCTCGCGCGCGCCGCCGCCATCCGCCTGTATGGTCTTAAGCTTGCCGGCCGATTTGTACAGGATGGTTTGCGAATCGCCGCTCCACGAAGGCAGGTCTGCAACCTCGGTAGTGATGGCGCGGGCTGGCCCTGCGGGTGAGCCATCCGGATTGACCGCCATGACGTGCAGTACCGAATCCATGATGAACGCAACCGTCTTTCCATCGGGTGACAACGCGGCGGCGCCTTCATCTCGTTCCGAAATCTGCTGCGGCGGCGTGGCGACGGGATAGAAGGTCGCTTGCTTGCTGCCGATTTCGATCACACGCAGCTTGTTGTAGCCTTCACGGAAGCGGTTGTTGATGCGCTCATTGTCGACGAGCATGATCCGCGATCCGTCCGGTGTCCAAGACGGCGTACTGACCTGTGTGCTCACTGAAGGAATAATTGTCTGCGAAGTTTTCGAGGCAACATCCCAAATTTCCAATTGACCCGACAACGTTGTATAAGCAATCCGGTCCCCTGTCGAAGACATCTTCGGTGTGACCATGGACTTTGCCGCAATCGATGCAAGTCTTGTCCTTCGCTTCGATTCGACATCGACCTGATCCACGGCGAGCGCGCCGGCATTTCCTTTTTCGGAAGAAAAGTATACGGCTTTGCCATCGGGTGTCCATTGCGGATTGCCGTCACGGTCTTTATCGTTCGTCAGTCGTACCGGTGCTTCTCCGATGGTCATTACCCAGACATCGTTGAGTGCAACAAAAACGATGCGTGTGCCGTCCGGCGAAAGGGCCGGAGCGCTGATGCCCATCACCTGGCGCTGCCCGAGATCGCTGAAGCCGCGGTCGCGCGATCTTTCGAATGTCGGCCGCTTGACCGAGATCGATGCGGAGAAGGGAACATCTTTCATATTTGCGCCGCTGGCATCGCGGGTGCGAATCTTTCCGTCCGCGGTGTAGAGCAATTTGCCGCCCGACATTGACCGCACAGGGAAAGGAAATAAATCTTCTCCGGTGACGGCTTCCCGTCCGCCGACGATCAACGACCTGGCTGCATTCTGGAAAATCAGGTCCGTTCCGTTCTGTGCCCATGCGGGGAAAGCGCCATCGCCGACGAGAACCGGTGCGCCGCCGCTTGAGATGGGAGCCCGATAAACCTTGCCGGTATCGGCATAGGCGACTTGCGTGCCATCCGGGCTGACCACCGGATTGCTCTCGGCGCCGGGGCCCCTGGTTACCTGGGTCAGCGCGCCGTTTTCCATGGACAGGCGCCAGATCTTGTACTGGCCGTCATTGCTTCTGTCCGATGCGAAAACCAGCGATAGTCCGTCGGGTGACCATGCAGGCTCGCGATCATCATGCGGCCCGGTTGTCAGCGCGCGGACATTTTGACCATTCGGTTCGATCATATAGAGATGGTAGTTGCCGGTCGGCGCATAGTTCTGGAACACGATGACTTTCCCGTCGGGCGACCACACCGGGGCGGTCGGCTCCAGTTCCCAGCTCGTGATACGTGTTGCCTTGCCGCCGGCCGCGGGAATGACCCATAGTGCGCCTTGCGCCGTGAACGCGATGTGCTGGCCATCCGGCGACGACGTCGCCGCCATGTTTGTCCCTTCGCTGAAGGTGACTGTGACTTCTCTCGTGGGGCCGGTGAGATTGTTCAGTTCTGGAACAGTTACGGACTGGTGGTTACTGGCGACAACGGAGCCGCCCGCATTTGCCTGGTCGGCGTCGCGTCCGCCGCAGGCGCTCAGCAGTCCGGCGATTGCTAATGCAATCAGGCTTGACCGAGGTCGTAGTCGAAAGGAGGATCGGAAAGGGAAGGCGGAACTGGAGGGATGAATCGTAACGGAATTATGTGCACATTCATGCAAGCGGCGGTCGTGCGTAGTCATGGGTTGTCTCCGGACTGGTGTTGGGGATTATTATTTGATCCTCCTCAAATCCAGTATTGGACGACTGCCGGCATTGTAAATCTGGGCGTGAATGCTCCTTGTTGAAAGTCAAAGCGTCAGGCGCGGCACGACACGATCGCAACAGTCTGCGACGCGCCGACCGTCGAATGTTGACCGGATCGATCCATCAATTCGATCCTTCAGCGTGAATGCATCGATCAGGCCGATACGATGAATTCGATACTTCAGCCCGAATGCATCGATGAAGTCGATACATTATCGTCGTGACGCCATGGCGTCCCGCCATGATTCGACGGGACGCGTTCTCTGCAACACGACATGGGTCGTCGGCGTTTACTTGAACTGCCAGGCGCGCACGTAACGAATGTCGAAGGAATTGCCGGGACCGGTTGGGGTGCTTGCATCCGGCCTGCCTGCAGCACTGCCATACAAGAGGTCAAGCTTGATATAGAGCGGTTGGTTGATATCGGCATTGACCGAATAGACTTCCCGGCCGTCGAAATAGAACGTCTGCTTGCCCGGTTCCCATTTCACGGCGTACTTGTGATAGTCGGCGGAAAGGTCGCCGAGGCCGAACAGCAGCGCAAAGCCTGCGCGGTCATCAGTGTCGCGCCATACCACCGGGGCATAGCCTGTCGGATGGTAATTGTCGTCTGACCATCCGCTTGCCGAGCCGCCACCGTATGCCTCCATGATGTCGATCTCGGGTTTCTGGCCATCAATGTAGTTGAACAGCCAGAATGCTGGCCATGTGCCTTTGCCGATCGGCAGCTTCGCTTCCATTTCGAAGTAACCGTACCGCTGGTAAAACTTTCCGTTGGTATCGATGATGCGATTGAAGAACTCTCCGTTTCTTCCGCGTGCAGGCCAGATTTTCAGCGAGCCATCTTCAACGGCAAAGTTGGTGACTGCATTGCTGTAATTCTCATCGGCAGCTTCATTCCAGACGCTGCTGTTGAAGCCGTTTTCGAATTCATCGGAAAAAGTGAGGCTGTACGCGGATGCATCTTGCCCGAAGGGGCCAGTTGAGTCGGAAGCAGCTGGGGCGGAACTCGAGGGTGAATTGGAAAACGGGGAAATGTTGGCGGCGCCGGAATCTCTTTGCTGAGCGGACGCGTTGAGAACCGTTAGCACGGCAGCACAACACAGGGATGCCTTGAAGACACGTTGGGCAATTGAAGTGGACAAAATATTTCCTTCAAGTCAGTTGATGGAACGACTCTGAATCTCCTTTTTTAAAATGGTTCAAAAATTAACTAACTGCATCTTCATGCAAAAATGCATGAAAAATGCACGACAGAATCGATTTTTATTGCGGTGCACTATTTGTCTTGGTCAGCCGCCAGGTAGCCCCGGATGGGCAAGGCAATGCCGAGCGATGCATACACGAGGAAGAGGGAGCGTTTCGAGAGATGATGTTCATATCCCGGTCGAAGGCGGTGAGGTGTCAACTGGTAGTCGACGAAGCAGGCAAGGGCGGCGACCGCAAACCCTCCCGCGACTGCCGGTGCGAGTGCCTTGCGTTCCGCATCCTCGCCGAACCATTTCTCATACACGACCGCCCACAGCGTCGATGCCCCATGGTGAATGGCATAGCCAAGCAGGGTGTGGCTCAAGCTCGCTTCATCATGCACAAGTGCCCGGTCTCCCCAGACCCAATGGCTGATGGCGTTGGTCGGTGCAAGCGGCGCATCGGCTTCATGCTCGCCGCAGGCCGACAGCATCACTGTGGACAATGCGCTGCCCAAGCTTCCGGACACGGCTCCGTCGCGCAAGGCTTGTGGCCATGACTTCATGCATACTCCCTGATCGGTTTGAAGACGCTCAAATGAACTCGCCCCATGGGCGAAAGGTCGTACAGACAGGTATTTCTGAATTGAGATGCGAACCGCCCGCGGCGGTTCCCCGCGATGGAAGGGACCATTGTTTGCTCATACTGCTGACCGGAGCCAGCGGCTTCATCGGGCGACACATCGCCGAGGCATTGGTGGCACGCCACAAGGTGATCTGTGCCGTGCGAAATCCCGACGGCATCGCCGATGCGAGGCTGCGTGCAAACGCGGTGCAGGCGGATTTTCTTCGCGATACCGATCCGGCCGATTGGCGGCCCCGGTTGAGCGGAGTCGATGTGGTGATCAACGCGGTGGGCATCCTGCGGGAGCAGGGCGGGCAAACGTTCGACGCGCTGCATCGCCGCGCGCCACTTGCATTGTTCGCCGCCAGCGCGTCCGCAGGGGTGAAGCTGGTCATCCAGGTATCCGCGCTCGGCGCCGACGAACACGCACGCAGCCGCTACCATCTCAGCAAAAAGGACGCCGACGACTTTCTTTCCG
The DNA here is from genome assembly GCF_036846085.1 of Noviherbaspirillum sp. Lineage (NCBI taxonomy): Bacteria > Pseudomonadati > Pseudomonadota > Betaproteobacteria > Burkholderiales > Oxalobacteraceae > Noviherbaspirillum > Noviherbaspirillum sp. Next base: position 11,704 of record NZ_DAIUCO010000033.1, read on the forward strand.
GACTGCCGGTTGCCTCGGTGATCGTGCAGCCGTCGCTGGTGTTCGGCGCAGACGGTGCCAGTGCGAGATTGTTCGGGACGATGGCGGTGTTGCCGGTGATTCCGGTGCCTGGCGACGGTGGGCAGATGATCCAGCCGGTGCATGTGAATGATGTCGTCGCGGCGATCGTGGCGCTGGTCGACCGGCTGCCGGCGGCACCATCGGATTCCGCAGGCAGCACAATACTGCCGGTACCCGGGCCGGAGCCGGTCACGCTTCGCAACTACCTGTCCACGCTGCGCGCGGCGATCGGCCTGGGAAAGGCGCGCTTCCTGCCGATACCGATGCCGCTCGTGCGCCTGTCCGCCAAACTGGGCGGCGCATTGCCCGGCGGACTGCTCGATCCGGAAACGCTCCAGATGCTCGAACGCGGCAACACGGCCGATGTATCGGCGCTTCATGCGCTTCTTGGACGCGCGCCACGCGCGCCGGCCGGTTTCATCGAACCCGGTCTGGCGCCGGCGCTCCGCCTGCGGGCACAACTCGACTGGCTGCTGCCGATGCTCAGCATCAGCATTGCGCTCGTCTGGATCGTTACCGGTGTCGTGTCGCTCGGCCTGTATCCGGTCGAGGAAAGTTATGCCTTGCTTGCACGCGTAGGCATCACCGGCGTGCTGGCGCCGGTGATGCTGTATGGCGCCGCACTGATGGATATCGGATTCGGCGTCGCGACGCTGTGCATGCGGCGCCGGCGCCTGCTGTGGCTGGCGCAGCTTGCGGTGATCGTGTTCTACACCGCCATCATCAGCTGGAAGCTGCCTGAATTCTGGTTGCATCCTTATGGCCCGCTATTGAAAAACCTGCCGATGCTCGCCGCCATCTGGATGCTGCTGCAACTCGAGGAGAAGTGATGGACTACGTCACCGTGAAATGGCTGCACATACTATCGTCGACCTTCCTGTTCGGGACCGGTCTCGGTTCCGCTTTCTACATGCTGTTCGCCAGCCTGAGCCGCGACGTGCGCGCGGTCGCCGTGGTCGTGAAATACGTGGTGCTGGCCGACTGGCTGTTCACCACACCGACCATCATCCTGCAGCCGCTGACGGGCTTCTACCTGATGCATCTGGCCGGTTATCCCATGACCAGCAGCTGGATCGTCTGGTCCATCGTGCTGTATTTCGTGGCCGGCGCCTGCTGGCTCCCGGTCGTGTGGATGCAGATCCGCATGCGCCTTTTCGCGCAGGAAGCCGTGGAGCGCAACGAAGATCTGCCGCCGATCTACTGGCGCTATCTGCGTATCTGGATACTGCTCGGCATACCGGCATTCTTTGCGTTGGTGATCGTGTTTTACCTGATGGTCGCCAAGCCGGCGTAGCGCGCCAAGCGGCAATGGCGGAATTTGGCTAGAGTGACGGGTACGCGACTATGCGCCTGACCATGTCCATGAAAGCCCCGCTCACGAATGACGCACCCGAATGACGCACCCTGACGCAGCCGTCGCCGAACCGCTGCCGACCATTCCGACTGCCGCTGTTCCGCTCCTTTCGCTTGCCGCGTTCGCCAGCGGCATTTCCCTGCGGGTATGCGATCCGCAATTGCCGCTGTTCGCGCGGGAATTCGGCGTTTCGCTGGGAAATGCGTCACTGGTCATTACGTTCTTTTCCGTCGCCTACGGTCTGGCCCAGCTTTTCTTCGGGCCGCTCGGCGATCGCTACGGCAAGTACTTCGTCGTTGCCTGCGGCAGTGCGGCATGTGCCGTGACCGCCCTATTGTGCGCGGTGGCGCCCAGCTTTCCCATGCTGCTGGCGGCGAGGCTGATGGCGGGCGCGACCGCGGCGTCGCTGATCCCGTTGTCGATGGCATGGATCGGCGATGTCGTTCCCTACCAGCGGCGGCAACCGGTGCTTGCCCGCTTCCTCATCGGACAGATCCTTGGGCTCGCAACAGGCGTCCTCGTCGGCGGAGCGGCTGCCGATCGCATGAACTGGCGCATGCCATTCTTCGGCGTGGCAGTCGTCTTCGTCCTTGTGGCGCTTTCCCTGCTGTGGCTGAACCGCCGCCTGCCGGCCCATGCACGCGTCTCGCACCGTGAGCAGTCATTCAGCATAAAGCGGATGGCAGCCGAGTTCGGGCAGGTACTGGCATTGCCATGGGCGCGAACGCTACTGCTGGCGGTGTTCCTGGAGGGCGCGTTCCTGTACGGCGCGTTTGCCTTCATCGCCTCGCACATGCATGAGTACTTCAATCTATCGCTGACGGCAGCCGGCGCATTGGTGATGCTGTTTGGCCTCGGCGGATTTCTGTTTGCCATGCTGTCGGCGACGCTGGTCAGGCGTCTCGGCGAGCGCGGCCTTGCCTTGTGGGGCGGCCTGTTCATTTCGGCGGCATTGACGGGGATCGGCGTGGCGCCTGCCTGGTGGTGGGCGGTGCCCGGATGCCTGTTCGCCGGCATCGGCTTCTACATGCTGCACAATACTTTGCAAACCAATGCAACCCAGATGGCGCCGGAACGGCGCGGCGCGGCGGTGTCGGCATTCGCATGCTGCTTCTTTCTTGGCCAGTCGGCGGGTGTCGGCGCCGCCGGACTGCTGGTCGGATCGATGGGTACGGCGGCGGTGATGCTGAGTGGAGCGGCGGGAATATTGATCTTGTCGGTGCGGATGAGCCGGCGGCTGCCGGGGCGCAGTGCTTGAAGAGTGAACGCCATCTCTCTCCGCAGGCAGGCGGCTTGCCGTCTGAAAACCCGCTCGCTTCCTGCTTTACTCCCGGGAGCGAAGGGCACGGTACAACATAAATTGACAGGTAATGGATAGATATAGATTCGGGCAATACCCGCATATGAAAACGTAACGGAGACAAAACATGAACGCCACCCCGCAACTCCTCTGGACCCCAAGCCCTGAACGCATTGCGCAAAGCCGGATACACGACTACATCCAATGGCTCGCGCGCGAAAATAACCTGTCGCTGCCCGACTATCACGCCTTGTGGCAATGGTCTGTCGATGATCTGCCCGCCTTCTGGGCATCGATCTGGCGCTATTTCGATATCCGGCATTCCGCGCCTTACACCCGGATACTCGATGAAGAAAAAATGCCGGGTGCGAAGTGGTTCGAAGGTGCGAAGCTGAATTTCGCCGAACAGCTTTTTCGCTTTCATCCGGACGATCCCGACAGGCCGGCAATCGTCTCGCAATCCGAGTTGCGCCCGTTGACCGAGATGTCGTGGCGCGAACTGCGGCGCCAGATCGCATCCGTCGCGCATGCGCTGCGCGGCATGGGCGTGCGTCCCGGAGACAGGGTGGTGGCGTATCTCCCGAACCTGCCGGAGACGGTCGTCGCGTTCTATGCCTGTGCATGCGTCGGCGCGATATGGTCGAGCTGCTCGCCCGACATGGGCATGGCGAGCGTGGTGGACCGGTTCGGGCAGATCGCGCCGAAGGTGCTGATCGCGGCGGACGGTTACCGTTATGGTGGCAAGGATTTTGACCGGCGTGACGTGCTGGGAACCCTGATCAAGTCCTTGCCCACGCTGGAGCATGTCGTCTCGCTGCCTTACCTGAAGCCTGAGGTCCCGGTACCCGGAACGATCGAGTGGCGGACCTTGCTGAATCATGACGGCGAGCCGGTATTCGAGCAGCTTCCGTTCGACCATCCGTTATGGGTGGTCTACTCCTCCGGCACCACCGGCATGCCGAAGCCAATCGTCCATGGGCAGGGCGGCACGCTGCTGGAAAGCCTCAAGGGGCATGGCCTGCAAAACGATATCGGCGAATCCGACCGCTTCCTCTGGTTCACCACCACCGGATGGATCATGTGGAACAGCCAGGTCACCGGCCTGCTGGTGGGTGCGACCATCTGCATTTATGACGGCAACCCCGGCTATCCCGATCTCGGCACCCTGTGGAAATTCGCCGACGATGCGCAGCTCACCGTTTTCGGCGCCGGTGCCGCTTATTACGCCAACTGCATGAAAGCGGGCATCGAGCCGGCAAAGCTGGCTGATGTCAGTCGCCTGCGCACCATCGGCTCGACCGGTTCGCCGCTGCCGGCGGAGGCTTTCACCTGGATCTACGAGCAGCTCGGGCAGAACATCCTGCTGGCGTCGATCAGCGGCGGTACCGATATCGCGGCGTCGTTCGTCGGCGGTTGCCCCACCTTGCCGTTGTATGCGGGCGAGATGCAGTGCCGCGGTCTCGGCATCGCGGTGTATGCGATGGATGAGCAGGGCCGGCCATTGATCGACGAAGTCGGCGAACTGGTCGTCACCAAGCCGATGCCGTCAATGCCGCTGTATTTCTGGAATGACCCGGACGGCAAGCGTTATCACGACAGCTACTTCGACACCTATCCCGGCTGGTGGCGCCACGGCGATTGGCTGCGCATTACGCCGCGCGGCGGCGCGATTATCTATGGCCGTTCCGATACGACCATCAACCGGTATGGCATCCGCATGGGCACCAGCGAAATCTACCGGGTGGTGGAGAGCCTGCCTGAAGTGCTCGACAGCCTGGTGGTCGACCTCGAATACCTCGGCCGGGAATCGTATATGCCGCTGTTCGTCGTGCTGCGTCCCGGCGTCGCGCTGGACGACGGGCTGGTGAAGCGCATCAACGACAACATCCGCAGCGCGCTGTCGGCCCGCCATGTACCGAACGAGGTGTTCGCGGTGGCGGAAGTGCCGCGCACGCTCACCGGCAAGAAGATGGAACTGCCGGTCAAGAAGCTGCTGCTCGGCATGGCATTGGAACAGGTGGCCAACCCGGATGCGATGGCCAATCCGGGCAGCCTGGCGTATTTCATCGACTTCGCCCGCCGGCGCGATGCCGGCATTGCCGAGAATGAAGCGCCCGGGCAAACGGCAGGCTGAGCGGAGTCAATGAGCGATGGCGGCGCGACGGTACCATTGCCGGACACCTTAACGCAGGAGCACCACATGAATGATGGACAGGATTGGCATACTGAGTCGTATAAAGGAATGGACGTACATGTCACCGCACTGCCGCGCCCCGACGGGGGCTGGGACTATAGCGTGCGAATCGCCCAGCCGGGCGAAGACGCCGGGAGTGCCAGCGAACTGTCGGATCGCTCCGGCGATGACGGCGACTATCCGTCGGAAGAGGCGGCGGTCGAAGCGGGATTTGTCAAAGGATATGCAATGGTCGATCAGTTACTGACATAGAAAAGGAAACGGCACAAACCCAAAAGCAATGAAAAACGCCGGAATTTGATAAATATCAGAAGTTTCCATTGATCCAACAAATGTGTCTTGTTGGCTTTACGGAAAAGGGCGAGAATTGCGCCTCGTGAAAACAGATTTTTCCATATGGAAAGCGAAACCGTGCTTTTTGGGTACAACGCCGCTTCTTTTTGCGGTCATCTCGGCATTCCGATGCCGGCATTTTGCAGCCACATGCCGATTGTTAAATCGAAATTCTGTCAATGACCAGTTCGTCAAATCCATCGTTCCATATCCTCGTCGTCGAAGACGACAAAACCACTCAGGACATGCTATGCCAGATGTTGGGATTGCTCGGGCACCATCCACATTGTGTGAGCAGCGCGGAAGAGGCGGCAGAGCCGCTCAGGACCCGGCAGTTTGACATCCTGTTCGCGGATATTCAGTTACCCGGCATGTCGGGAATCGAGTTCGCGGAAATCGCAGTGAAAACCACGCCGGGCATCAAGGTGATTTTCGCGTCCGGGTTCAATTTCCTGGTGACCGACAAGACCAGTTTCCGGTTCGCTCTGCTGCCCAAGCCTTACGGGTTGGATCAACTGCACAATGCGATCGAGACGGTCTGTCCGCGCGACTGAAAATCATGCCTGCCGAAGCAGGGCGGATTGTCGCTATCGGGTTACTTGCCGATCAGCCTTGACCACCAGCTCTTCTTGCGGTTGGACGGGTTCGGTGGCCGTGGCGTCTTCATAATCTCGCGCTGTTCTGGTTCGGGTGTGGATTCAACCTGCTTGTCGTACTCAAGAAACAGCACCTTGCTTTCCAGAACCTTGATCACGCTGTCCTTGTCGGCAAGCCTCGCCCGCAATTCGTTGGTCACCTGATCCTTCACTCGCCGCAATTCCGCTTCCAGCGCGAGTGCGCGTTCCAGTGAGCGGTTTTTTTCCTCGAGCAACGCAATCTGAATCTTGTCGCGGGATGGTTCAACGCCCTCCGCCTCCTGGTGGAGACGTCCGTAGGCCCGGAGCAATTCCGAAGTGTCGATCTTCGTTTCGCCTTCGGGCGATACGGTTTTGCTCAAGCGTCCGCGTTCGATGTCGCGGTAGATGGTAGTGCGATTCTTGCGGGCAAGCTTTGCCGCTTCGCTGATGGTGACTAGCGCCATGGTTGTAATTTGTAATTTTCCATCCGGATCGGTTGTCAGTTAGACCATTTCGGCAATGCCAGTTCCTTTATCAGGTAGCCCGTAACCGGCTACGGAAGAACCACTGTTAAAATTTGCGCATTTTCAACGTAATAATGGTTGCTTCTCGCCATCACCCGCCTTGATCCCAGAAAGGAAATCCTGACCGAATGCCGCACAACATTAGCCTGATCACCACGGTTGCCGCTGCTTTGGGCTTTGGCCTTGTCTTCGGCATGATCGCAGTCCGTATGAAGCTACCGGCCCTGATCGGCTATCTTGCTGCAGGCATCGCGATCGGTCCGGCAACGCCGGGGTTTGTTGCAGACGTGGAACTGGCGGCCCAACTCGCCGAAATCGGCGTCATGCTGCTGATGTTCGGTGTCGGTTTGCATTTTTCGCTCAAGGACCTGCTCGAAGTGAAGGGCATTGCCTTGCCCGGGGCGATGATCCAGATCATTGTTGCCACCGGACTTGGCGTGGGACTCTCCCAGCTATGGGGATGGCCCATCGGTGCCGGTTTGGTGTTCGGATTGGCGCTGTCGGTCGCCAGCACGGTGGTCCTGCTTCGCGCACTCGAGGGCAGGGGACTCCTGGAGTCGGTCAATGGGCGTATCGCCGTGGGCTGGCTGGTCGTCGAAGATCTGGTCACCGTACTGGTGCTTGTTCTATTACCGCCGCTGGCAGGCTGGCTCAAGGGCGAGGGCGGCGGAAGCGGTACGCCGTTCTGGCAGACACTGGCCGTCACTTTCGGCCAGGTCGCGGCCTTCGTCGGATTGATGCTCGTGGTGGGACGCAGGCTCTTTCCCTGGATACTGTGGCAGGTGGCGCGTACCGGGTCGCGTGAATTGTTTACGCTTTGCGTGATTGCCGCTGCCGTCGGCATCGCGTTCGGCTCATCGGAATTGTTCGGCGTGTCGTTCGCGCTAGGGGCGTTTTTCGCCGGCATGGTAATGCGCGAGTCGGAACTCAGCCATCGCGCCGCCGAGGAATCGCTGCCGCTGCGCGATGCGTTTTCGGTGCTGTTCTTTGTTTCCGTCGGCATGCTGTTCGACCCGGCGGTACTGGTCGAAATGCCGCTGAAGGTGTTGGCCGTTGTGGCGATCGTAATTTTCGGCAAGTCGCTCGCCGCCTTCCTTCTGGTGATCGCGCTGCGCTATCCGGTCAATACCGCGCTCACCGTCTCCGCCAGCCTGGCCCAGATCGGCGAGTTCTCCTTCATCCTGGCTGCGCTCGGCGTGTCGCTCGGCCTGCTGTCGATGGAAGGCCAAAGTCTCATTCTGGCCGGCGCGATCATTTCGATCGCGGCCAATCCACTGATTTTCAAGGCGATCGGTCCGTTACAGGCGTGGCTGCGTGCCCGCTCGGCACTGGCGGGCAAGTTCGAGCGCGGGACCGATCCCCTCGCCGAGTTGCCGTTCACCGTCGATCAGAGCAAGCTCACCGGGCAGGTCGTGCTGGTCGGCTATGGCCGGGTAGGGCGGCGTATCGCCGCGGCACTGGCGCAATGCGGCGTCGATTACGTCGTGGTGGAACAAAACCGCGACCTCGTCGAACGATTGCGGAAGGAGGGCGTACCTGCGGTGGCGGGCAATGCGGCCGAACCTGCCGTGCTGATCCAGGCACATATCGCGCGTGCCCGCATGCTGGTGATCGCAACCCCGGAAACGTTTCACGTGCGCAAGATGATCGAGATCGCCCGGGTGCTGAATCCGACCATCGAAAACGTGGTGCGTACCCATAGCGAGGAGGAGGCCCGCTTGCTCAACAAGGAAAGTGCCGGCAAGGTGTTCATCGGCGAGCATGAACTCGCACTCAATATGACACGGCATGTGCTGACGACCCTCGGTAAGGACTAGGCCGGACTTCCGGCGTGGGTGAACCCGACCAGACCAGGTCATAGGCGGTGCCGCGCCGTACGTTGCCGACCAGCGCGGGGCGGAAGCAGGCGAGGTTGGTGCCGCCCGGGCGTCGCACGCTCGGATAAATAATGCCGAGCGATCCGTCGTCCAGCAGCTGTGCCGCCAGTTGCTGCGAGGCGATATAACTATCCGGGTCGAGGCAGGCCGCAAATTCCGGCGCCCCGCGCAGGTCATGGAATTCGCTGGTGAAATCGGCGAGCAGGGTCTGATACGTTACGCAGTCATCGAAGCGGTCGATCTCCTGGTACTCGACCGTCTTGTGAAAGATGACTTCGGACAGTGCTGTTTCGATCTCGAACGCGCAATACCATGCGCCGCGCTCGCCGCTGTTGAACCTGCTTCCCTCCGGACGGGGATAGGTGAAGGCGGCATTGATGATGCGGAAGTTCGGCACGCCGAACACCAATTCATCCACGCCGATTCCCGGCAATCCGCCATGCTCGCCGAGCAGCCGTTCATTCGTGGCATTGTCGAGATCGAACAGGTCGCGCAGATGGTCGGCATTTTCGGAGAGCGGCGCAAGCACCGAATCCTCCGTATCGACGAAACGCGACGGGATCAGGCGGCAGGTATCGAACTGGCGGAGGAGATTGATCGCGGGCTGATGCAGAGAGCTCGTCGAGGTCATAACCCGCCGCGCCGCGCATCGAGCAATTTACGCACGGTTTGCATTGCAATCAGGCCGCCGGCCTGCATATAGGCCAAGGGTGTGCGACCGGCGAAAATAATATTTTTGTTTGGCAGACTGATCCATTCATCCGCCAGTTTTTTGCCGTAAATGATGTGCAACGCCTTGTAGATGCCGATGAGATAGGAAATGCGCGTGATCCGGTCCACTTCCAGTATCCGGTCCGGATTCTTTTTCCACTCATAGAAGGCGCTGCTGGATAATCCGCCCAACAGCTCCCGCGCATCCTCATCCCGAAGCCGCCATGCCTCGGCAAGCTTGAAAAAACCCTTCAGGGCGGCTTTGGACAGGCGTTCACGCTCCGGTTTGGCGTTCAGATCGACGAATTCCGCCGGTTCGAAGCGGCTGCGAGGATAAGCATAGGCAAGACTCATGGTGTGACTCTCCTTTCATGGAGAGTTTATACTCCATAAATGGAAAAGCAAGTAGATAATGCTATTGCAGGATTTCGGGCGGCTGCATGGTGGGATGAAGCAATATTGGTTGCCGGCTTTACACTTTCAGTTCGTTAGTTTAATGTGAATGAAACACTGTTCAGATGGAGCGCCTTGAATGACCACTCTTGTAGTACGCCGGCTATTGATTGACCTGGAAACCCCATTTGCCCGCCACTGGTGCGGGGGTGACGCATTTCGCACAGCATTGTTCAATGCGCTGTCGATGAGCTTTCCGGTCGGCGAACAATTCTTCATCGATTCGGTGCGCAATGGCTTCAAGGCGTTGCCGACGGAAAAGCAGGAACGTTTTGCTGCCGAGGTGCAGGGCTTCATCGGCCAGGAAGCGACGCACAGGCGCATCCACAGCCTGTTCAACGCGCACCTGGAAAAGCAGGGGTTGAAGAACAATTGGGGACCGCGCGCGCAGGCCCGACTGAAACTGATGGAGGGCGTCGATTCCCGCCACTGGCTGGCGATCACGGCCGCCAATGAACATTTCACCGCCATCCTCGCCGAATGGATGCTGCGTCATCACGATCTGCTCAACGGTTCCGAGCCGCGGCTCAAGACCATGTGGCTATGGCACAGCGCCGAGGAATCGGAACATAAAAGCACTGCATTCGACCTGTACCAGGCGTTGGGCGGCAATCATGAATGGCGGATCAAGTGGTTCCGGCGCATCACGCTCGTATTTCTTGGCGATACGATCCGGCAGACGGTGCAGAACCTGAAAGATGACGGCACGCTATGGCAATGGCGCACCTGGAAAAGTGCCGCCACCTATCTGTTCGGTCGTCGCGGCCTGATACGTCAGACCTTCAAGCCATGGCGTGACTATATCCGGCCGGATTTTCACCCGAACCAGCATGAGAGTGAATTGTCCCGGCGCTGGCTGATCGACAATGCCCTTGAATATTCGCAAGTCGGTGGTGCGCAGCCTGCGGGATGAAACAACTTGTTGCAATCGTTACCGAATGACAGTGGCTTGCCCGTCACCCAGCGCGTTTAATAAGCTCAATCGTTAATGGGAGCTGTCATGAAACAATCCAAAACCATCCTGTCCGCCCTGGTGCTCGCAAGCCTCGCGCTCGGCGGATGCGCAACACCAAACTACTCCAGCGTGCCGGTCTCGCAATATCCGCAGCAGACCTATCCACAGCAAACTTACCCGCAACAAACCTATCCGCAACAAACCTATCCGACCCGGCCTAGCGCAAGCACGGTCGGCACAGTCGATTCCATCTACATGAACCAGGCCGAGGCAGGCAATAACGGCGGTGTCGGCGTCGGTGCAGTCGTCGGCGGCGTGGTCGGCGGCTTGCTGGGTAATCAGGTCGGCGGTGGTACCGGCAGGAAAGCGGCTACCGTGGCAGGCGCGGTCGGCGGCGCCGTGGTGGGACACCAGATGGAACAGCGCAATAGTGCCGGTGTCCGCAATACCTACCAGATCGGCGTGCGCCTCGACAACGGCGCATACCGCACGATCACGCAGGACAATGTCGCGGACTTGCAGGTGGGCAGCCGCGTTCGCATCGAAAACGACCGCGCATACCGTTATTAAGCCTTCCGTACCTTGGCGGGCGGCGCGCAGGCGGCATCGAACTTCGGAAACCGCAAGCCGCCCGGCCGCACCGCCTGTTAAAGTCGCCCTGTCGCGGCAACGTCACAGGAAATCGCAGTGCGCGTAAATAAACTGATCTCGAACTATATTGGCCGCTGGTCCGCGCTGCCGGTCGGCCGCCGCATCCTGCATGCGGTGCTCGCCCTTGGCGCCGTCCTTGGCACCGCCATTGCCGTGCTGCTGGCCTATGCGCTGATCGGCCTGGCGCCGACCCTGCCGTCGGTCGATGCCCTGGCCGACTACCGTCCCAAGGAGCCGCTGCGGGTCTATACCGCCGATAACGTGCTGATCGGCGAGTTCGGCGATGAGCGGCGTGAATTCGTGCCGATCGCCCAGATCCCGGAAGTGATGAAGCAGGCGGTGATCGCCATCGAGGACGACCGCTTCTACGAACATGGCGGCGTCGACCTCGTCGGTATCGTGCGCGCCGGCGTTGCCAATCTGCGCAGCAGCCGTTCACAGGGCGCATCGACCATCACGATGCAGGTGGCACGCACGTTCTTCCTCACCCGGCAAAAAACCTACACGCGAAAACTCCAGGAAATCATGCTCGCCTATCGCATCGAGCAGAAGCTGACCAAAGACCAGATCCTGGAGCTGTACATGAACCAGATCTACCTGGGCAACCGCTCCTATGGTTTCGGCACCGCGGCGCGCGTGTATTTCGGCAAGACGCTGGACCAGCTGACGGTGGCCGAGACGGCCATGCTTGCCGGACTGCCCCAGGCACCGGGCGCCGCCAATCCGGTCGTCAATCCGAAGCGCGCGAAGCAACGGCAACGGCAGGTGCTGAAGCGCATGCGGGACCTCGGGTATATCACCGAGGCGCAGCACGCAAAGGCGAGCGACGAAACGATCAAGGTGGTGCCGGGCGGAAAACGATTCGGCACCCATGCGGAACATGCGGCGGAACTCGTGCGCCAGCTGATGTTCGCGCAGTACAAGGATGAGACCTATACCCGCGGAATCTCGGTGTATACGACGCTGACGAAGGCGGACCAGGATGCCGCCTACGAAGCCGTCCGGCGCGGTGTGCTCGATTATGACCGGCGCCATGGCTATCGCGGACCGGAGGCCTTCATCAATCTTCCCGGCGATCCGGAAGATCGCCAGCAGCTGATCGACGAGACGCTGCTGCAGCATCCGGACAGCGATGATTTGCGGGCCGCGGTCGTTCTGTCCGCGTCGCCCAGGCAGGTGAACGTCGCAATGCTGTCCGGCGAGGAAGTCACCATTTCCGGTGAAGGCCTGCGCTTCGCCGCCCCGGCATTGGCAGCCAAGGCGCGCGACAAGGTCCGCTTGCGCCCCGGTGCGATCATCCGGATCGTGCAGGATGCGAAGGAAAAGTGGTCGATCACGCAGTTGCCCGAAGTCTCAGCCGCATTCGTGGCGCTCGACGCGCAGGACGGCGCATACCGCGCAATGGTCGGTGGATTCGATTTCAATATCAATCAGTTCGATCACGTCACGCAGGCGTGGCGCCAGCCGGGATCGACCTTCAAGCCGTTCATTTATTCAGCGGCGCTGGAAAAAGGCCTTTCGCCGTCCACCATGATCAATGATGCGCCGCTGGCAATCGCAAGCAGCAACGGTACGCCGGCCTGGGAACCGCAGAACGACGACGGCAGCTTCGATGGCCCGGTCACGATGCGTACCGGCCTGACGAGATCGAAGAACCTCGTATCCATCCGCATCCTGCAAACCATCACGCCGCAGTATGCGCTCGACTACATTACCCGTTTCGGCTTCCCCGCCGAACGGCATCCGGGCAACCTGACGATGACGCTCGGTACCGGCACGGTCACGCCGCTGCAGATGGCCGGCGCCTACACCGCCTTCGCCAACGGCGGTTACCTGACATCTCCCTACCTGATCAGCAAGGTGGTCGACGCGCGCGGCAATCTGCTCTCCGAGGCGGTGCCGGTGCGGGCCGGCGACCAGGCGGCACGCGTGCTCGATCCGCGCAATGCCTTCGTGGTCGACAGCATGCTCCGCGATGTGGTCCGGTCGGGCACCGCCTATTCCGCCAGCCAGAAGCTGCGCAGGAATGACCTGGCGGGGAAAACCGGCACCACCAACGATGCGCTCGATGGCTGGTTTGCCGGCTACGGCGGCAACATCGTGGCGGTTGCCTGGATGGGATTCGACAACCCGCGTTCGCTGGGCAACCGGGAATTCGGCAGCACGCTGGCGCTGCCGATCTGGATCAATTACATGCGCACCGCGCTGCGCGGGAAACCCGAAGTGCAGTTGCCGGTCCCGGCCGGCCTGGTCCAGGCGAACGGCGACTGGATGTACCAGGAATATGTGAATGCAAACGCGGTGGAATCGGTCGGCATCGAGCGGCCGAAGGGTTTCTGGGAACGCCTCTTCGGCGGTCAGCCGATATTCGGTAATCCGCCGCCACCGCCGTCACGGGAGGAAGAAGAGGAGAAGAAGCGGATGCAGGAGATTTATGGTTACGGCGGCTGAAAAGCGCGTCATTCCCATGCCAGGTGCAGAACGTTTTGATGATTTTCGGATCTGAGGAAAGTTTGCCGATGCCCGAACCGTAACTTTCCTTCATCGTTTTGCATGCCAAATCAACCATTTTTCTCATCCACCGTGCAATGGCTGCGCCGTCGCGGCATCCGTCTTGCAGTGATTGCCGGCCTCGGCGTTGCGCTGGCCGGTCCCGGTTGCAGTCATCTTGCCCAGAAGGAGAGGGAGCTGACCTTCCGCATCGCGGCCGGCACGGCAAGCTGGTACGGCGGCCTTCCCGACGGCATAACGGAATCGGTTCTGCCGATCGACAACAAGGGAAAGACCGAAAACATCCATACCTGGTGGTGGCCCGCCGCCACGCCGGACGCACCCGCGGTGCTGTACCTGCACGGGTCGCGCTGGAACCTGACCGGGCAGGCATTCCGCATCGAGCAGTTGCACGACTTCGGCTTTTCGGTACTGGCGATCGATTACCGCGGGTTCGGCAAGAGCGATGGCGGCCTGCCCTCGGAAGAGACGGTATATGAAGATGCGCGCGTCGCCTGGAAACAGCTTGCCAGCTTGCAGCCGGATCCGGCGCGCAGGTTCATATACGGTCACTCGCTCGGGGGCGCGATCGCGGTCGATCTGGCGGCGGAACTGAGCAGGGCGGATCAGCCGCAGGCACGCGGCCTGATCGTCGAGTCGTCGTTCACCTCACTGGCGGATATTGCACGCGCACTGACCTCTAAATGGCTGCCGCTGCAATTGCTGATGTCTCAGAAATTCGACTCGATCGACAAGATTGCCGATGTGCGCATGCCGACGCTCTTCGTGCACGGCACCCGTGACCGTTTCGTGCCGGCGCGATTCAGCCAGGAGCTGTTCGATGCCGCGTCGGGCGAAAAGCGCCTGCTGCTGGTCGAGGGCGGAACCCATAACAACAGCATGCGCGTCGGCGCGGAAGCGTACCGGCAGGCGCTCACCGAAGTCTTCGGCTGGACGCCTGCACCGTCCTGACGCTCCTGCTACGTGGCTTCGGAACGCGGCGTCAAAACGCCATGCTGTCGCCCGGCTGCATCGACAGCACCTTGACCGGCGCATTGCCGAGCGCGGTGGTGTATTCCTGCGGCGTGCCCTTGAGCGTGCGGTTGGTGCCGTAGTGGATCGGGATGGCGAACTTCGGTTTCAGGAAATCCCGGGTGGCGACTGCCGCATCTTTCGGGTCCATCACGAAATGACCGCCGATCGGGATCATGACGAGGTCGGGCTTGTAGTATTCGCCGATGAACTTCATGTCGCCGAATAGTCCCGTATCGCCCATGTGGTAAATCTTGAAGCCGTTTTCCAGCTCGATGATGAAGCCGACCGGCTCACCGCCGACATGGGTCTCGTCCTTGTCCGTCGATGGATTACGCCATACCAGTTCGGAACTGTGTTCGGCGCGGGTGGCCGTGATCCGCACGCCGCCGGGGCCGAAAGGCATGATGGTGCCGCCCTTGCCGAAGCGCTGCGACAGCGCCGGCGGCAGGATGCCGAGGGTGATCATCGACTGGTTCATGCCTGCCGGGCCGTACACCGGGACATTGTGCATCTTGGCCAGCGCCGGCGCATCGGCATAGTGGTCGAAATGTGCATGGGTCACGAGAATCAGGTCCACCTTGCCGAGCGCCGCGAGATCCTTGTACTGCTGCGGCGTTTTCGGATTGCTTGTCAGCCAGGGGTCGATAACGATCACCTTGCCGCCCGGCGTGGTGATCTTGGTGGCTGCCTGTCCCAGCCACTGGACCTGGGTTTTGCCTCCTTGCGTCGTGGCGGCGGAGGGACTGGCGGCGGATGGCGCCTGTTCCTGCGGGCCGCTGCATCCGGCGACCAGGATCGCGGCGGACATCGCTCCCAGCAGGTTCAGGAAATTCTTCTTCTTAAGCATGTTGTTATCTCCGAAGGTGGTGTGGAAATCGGTGGTGCTGTGCCGAAGTATAGAAGTTTTTGCAAAGTTCATCGCGCAGCAGACTTGCCGGCAAATGCATCGCGTGCCGTCAGGGTGCGGCCAGCACGCGTTCGATGGCCAGTGCAGCCGACAGAATGCGGGCGTCGGACATTGCAGCACCCGTAACGGAAAGGCCGACGGGCAATGTCCCGGGCGCATGGCAGGGTATCGATATCCCGCAGCCATCCAGCAAATTGATGGTGGAGGTATTGCGCAGCAGCAGACCGTTGAAGCGGAAAAACGTCTCCTCGGATGCCGCCAGCGGCGCTATCTCCGGCGCGACGACGGGCACGGTCGGCATGATCAGCGCATCGTAGGGCGCGAGTGCCTGCTCCATGCGCTCTATCCAGTCGCGCCGCCTGCGATGCAGGTCGATATAGTCGGCAGCGCTCATCGCGATGCCGGTCTTGATCCGCTTCGCGACACGGGGGTCGTAGTCCGCCTCCCGCTCAGCCAGTATGTCGCGGTGCCAGGTGTACGATTCCGCGCCGGAGAAGCGGTTGAGCTCGGCTGCTTCCGTTAGCGGCGCGAGCGGCGCCTCGATGATGGCGGCGCCCGCCGCCGACAGGCGTGACAGGGCTGCGGAGAAGGAAGCTGCGACGTGCGGTTCCAGTGCGTCCAGCACGACAGTGGCAGGAACCATCAACCGCAGTCCGCGAAGTGGAATGTCGCGAATCGCAAGTACGTCGTCCGCTATCACGCCGTCGATCGTGATGCAGTCCGCGACGGAGCGCGTCATGGCGCAAACGGTATCCAGCGTGGTCGAGAGCGGAATGGCACCGGTGGACGGCACCCGGCGCGCGGTCGGTTTGAAGCCGACGATGCCGCAAAGGGCGGCGGGAATGCGGATCGAGCCGCCGGTATCGGAGCCAAGCCCGGCGACGCAGAGACCGGCCGCGACCGACACCGCCGCACCGGAGGAGGAGCCGCCGGGAATGCGCGCAAGCGTGGCATCGGCGGGATTGGCCGGTGTGCCGTAATGCGGGTTCAGGCCGACGCCCGAAAAGGCGAATTCGGTCATATTGGTTTTGCCGAGGATCGCCGCACCCGCACGGCGAAGCCTGGCGACGACCGGCGCATCCGATCCGGCAGGCGGGCGGTCCTTCAGGACCACCGACCCGGCCAGGGTCGTCTCCCCGGCGACATCGAACAGGTCCTTGATCGACACCGGCAGTCCGGCGAGCGGAGAGAGATGAACGCCGGCGGCCAGCATCGCGTCCGCATGGGCAGCGGACGCGCGGGCCGCTTCAGGATAAAGACGGGTGAATACTGCGGTGGCGGTCTTCGCCTGTGCGATGCACCGCTCGATCAGCGCGGTCCGGGAGGAGGGTGCCATATTTTTCATAGGGGTCGAAATCAGGTTTTCCATTCGAATAGCTTGTTTGCGGGAGGGGAGAAAACGATAGCACAGCATGGCTGCGGTAACCGCGGGCGTCACGGACGGGTACCATCCCGTGTCCGCCGTTGGCAAGGCGCCATGATGCGGCGTCGCGGTATAATCCCGGTTTCCGTGTCAACCCGCAGCCGGGCTGCCTCTGCCGGCCACGCTGCTTCTTTCCTCTTGCCGCCATGCTGATTCTGCCGGGCTCCTCCGCCCTGTCTGCCTTCCGTACCCAACGCCTTCTATCCCAACTGCAAGCAATCGAGCCCGGCATTGTCGGTGTCACCGGTCGCTTCCTGCATTTCATCGACGCCTCCAGGCTGCTGGACGCCGACGATACGGGCCGGTTGAATGCCATGCTGACCTATGGCGAGCCGTTCACCGGCAGCGAGGAGGGCGACGAATTCGTGGTGATTCCACGCTTCGGGACCATTTCGCCGTGGGCCAGCAAGGCGACCGATATCGCCCACAACTGCGGCATGGCGCATATCCGCCGCATCGAGCGGGGCATTGCCTACCGGATAGCGATGAAATCCGGGCTGCTGGGCGGCAAGAAGAAGCTGCCGGACGCGGCGATTCAGGCCGTCGCCGGCCTGTTGCATGACCGTATGACCGAAACCGTCCTGCGCGGGGCAAACGATGCCACCGCACTGTTCAACGAACTCGAAGCACGGCCGCTCGCATTCGTCGATGTTCTGGCGGGCGGAAAGAATGCGCTGGTCGAGGCCAACGCGGAACTTGGGCTGGCATTGTCCGACGACGAGATCGATTACCTCGTCAATGCGTTCACCCAGGCGGCGCGCAACCCGACCGACGTTGAACTGATGATGTTCGCCCAGGCCAACAGCGAACACTGCCGCCACAAGATTTTCAATGCCGACTGGACGATCGACGGCCAGAGGCAGGAAAAGTCGCTGTTTGCGATGATCCGCAACACCCACCAGTTGCATCCCCAGGGCACGGTGGTGGCCTACAGCGACAATTCTTCCGTGATCGAAGGTGCGACGGTATCGCGTTTCTATCCGCGCGGCGCCATGTCGGGCAATGTGTACCAGGACTCGGAAGAGCTGACCCATATCCTCATGAAGGTGGAAACCCATAACCACCCGACCGCGATTTCACCGTTCCCCGGTGCTTCGACCGGGGCCGGCGGCGAGATCCGCGACGAAGGTGCGACCGGACGCGGCGCCAAACCGAAGGCGGGACTGACCGGTTTCACCGTTTCCAACCTGATGATCCCGCATGCGGTGCAGCCCTGGGAAAATGCGCTTGACGTGACAAAATCCGCCGAAGCGCGCGAGCAGGCGCGCGGCCAGGCCGGTATCTACGGCAAGCCTGAGCGGATCGCATCGCCGCTGCAAATCATGATCGACGGGCCCATCGGCGGCGCGGCGTTCAACAATGAATTCGGCCGTCCCAATCTCGCGGGCTACTTCCGTACCTACGAGCAGAAGGCAAACGGCACGGTGTACGGCTATCACAAGC
>NZ_DAIUCO010000034.1:0-28411 GCF_036846085.1 Noviherbaspirillum sp.
TGTCGACCCCGGCCTTGGCCGCACATACGTGGGCCTGGTAGATCGTGGGATTGAACGATTGCGGCGCTGAAATGTTGATCACGGAAGCGCCGGGCCGGCGCAGGTACTGGTGCGCCTGCCGGATCACATTGAAGGTGCCGAGCAGGTCGATATCGACCACGGTCTTGAAGCCGTTGGGCGACATGTTCAGCGCGGGCGACACGAAGTTGCCGGCCGCGCCGGATACCAGCACATCGAAATCCCCGAAAGCGGCATGCGCCGACTTCAGCGCTTCGGCCACGGCGGCGGGCTCGCGCACGTCGGCGGCGAAGCCGATGGCCTTGCCCCCATGCCGCTGCAGGTGTTCCACCGCGGCATCGATCTTGTCCTGCGAACGGCTCATGACCGCGACAGCGGCACCGCGGGCGGCGAAGGCATCCGCGATGCCGAGGTTGATGCCGCTGCTGCCGCCGGACACGAATACCGTCCGGCCGGTGAAGTCGAATGATTCTTGCATGTGGATCTGCTCCTGTTAGCTGTTTCCGCCGGCGGACATCACTCGATGCGGATGTTCGAGTCCTTGATGACCTTGCCCCAGATCTCGGAGTCGGTCTTCATGATGCGGCCGAACTCGTCGGCCTTCTCGCCGCCCGCCTGCAGGCCGAGGCCTTCGATCTTGGCGCTGCCTTCCGGACTGCGCACCATCGCCGCGACTTCCTCGGACAGCTTGTTGACGATCTCCTTCGGCGTTCCGGCCGGGACGAACACGCCGAACCAGCCATAAGGCTCGAAGGCCTTGTAACCGAGCTCGGTCATGGTCGGCACGTCGGGAAGGATCTTGAAGCGCTGCGCGCCGGTCACGGCCAGCACCTTGAACTTGCCGGAGCTCAAGTGGCTGCGGATTGACGCGACATCGACAAAGGCCGAAGTGATCTGGCCGCCCAGCAGGTCGGAGACCAGCGGGGCCGCACCCTTGTATGGCACGTGCATCAGGTCGGCGCCAGTCTGGCTCTTGAGCATCTCGCCGTGGATATGCGACGAAGTGGCGTTGCCATAGGAACCGTAGTTGTACTTGCCGGGATTCGCCTTCACCAGGGCGACAAAGTCTTTCAGGGTATTGGCGGGCGTCGCGACCGGCACCACGAAAAGATCGGCCGAGCGTGCCAGCAGCGCTACCGGCTGGAACGCCTTGAACGGATCGAACGGCATCTTGCCGTAGAGGAAAGGCGCCTGGATCATCGCCGTGATGCCGACCAGTACGGTGTAGCCGTCGGGAGCGGACTTGGCGACCTGATCGCTGCCGATGTTGCCGCTGGCACCCGGCTTGTTTTCCACGATCGCGCTCTGCTTCCAGCTTCCTTCAAGGCGGTTGGCCAGCATGCGTCCAAGCGTGTCGGTCGCGCCGCCCGCCGGATAGGGCACGACGACCTTGATCATCTTGTCCGGATAGTTCTTTGCGTCTTGCGCATGGGCCGCGCCGAGTGAAAGCATGAAGGCACAGGCCATCAGGCCGGTCCGGGCAAAGGTGCCGAATTTCATCCGCATTGCTGTCTCCTGTAGTTTCATGGTCGGGCCGGGTACAGGGTGTTCTGTAGCCCGGCGCATACTGCCTTTATCACCGTTCCACTATCGCCGATTGCCGTGCGCTTCACAATTTGCATTTGCGGAAGCACCGCTTTGGCTGGTGTTAATGCGGCGCGTGCCGCGGACATCCGGCATGCGCAACGAAAGCAAGCGCACCACTGAACAGGCAGGTGTCACTGCACCCGGTTTTCCTTCTCCTGCAGCTCGCGCCACAGGATTTTCCCCGTGCTCGATTTCGGGAGCGCCTCGACGAACTCCACTGCGCGCGGGACCTTGTACGCCGCCATCTGCTCGCGGCACCACGCGATGATGTCACCTTCGCTGAGACTGCCCCGGCTTTCCGGCTTGATCACGAGAATCGCCTTGACCGACTCGCCGCGCCGCTCGTCATGCGTGCCGACGATGCAAGCCTCATGCACGGAGGGATGCGAATACATCATGTTCTCGACTTCCGCCGGCCACACCTTGTAGCCGGAGACATTGATCATCCGTTTGAGACGGTCGCACATGAAAAAATAGCCGTCCTCATCCACGTAACCGAGGTCGCCGGTGCGGATGAAGCGCTTGCCGTCGAGTTCGAAAAACACCTGCCGGTCCGCCTGCTCATTGTTCCAATAGCCTTTCATGACCTGCGGACCATGGGTGACGATTTCGCCCACCTGCCCATGCGGCAGCTCTTCCAGCGTCGCCGGATCGATAATGCGCGAATCGACGCCGAACACCGGCATGCCCAGGCATTGGCGCTTGGGCCGGCAGAGCGGATTGGTGTGCGTGCCGGAGGCGGTTTCGGTCATGCCGTAGCCCTCGATATATTCGAGCCCGAATTTCTCGCGCAGCATGTGCGCGACTGCTTCCGGCATCGCCGCGCCGCCGCCCGTGATCAGCGTCAGGCTGGACAGGTCGTAGCGGTCGAGGTCGGGATTGGCGAAGAAGTCGAGCACCATCGCGGGAGGCGCCGCCCACATGGTCGCGCCATAGCGGCTCACCAGCGAGGCCGCGTTGTCACGGTCCCAGCGCGTCATCAGCAGCGCGGTCGCACCGAGCAGGATCGGGATGTTCATGCCGTTCTGCATGCCGAGCAGATGGAAGGTCGGCGCGACGGCAAGGAATACCGAGGTCGGGAACAGCTGGCGCCAGACCTGCGTATTGGCCGCGACGGCCATCAGGGTTCCATGCGTATGGATACAGCCCTTGGGCAGGCCGGTGGTGCCGGAGGTGTAGGGCAACAGGCAGATATCGTCCTTGCCGGCCAGGTGCGGCGCAGGGACGCATGCGGCGGCGAGCGCCGCGTTCCACGACGCGACCTCCTTGTCCGTGATGCCGGCGTCCGGCTCCAGGAGCGCCTCGGGAATGGTCATCGCGGTGCTCTCGCGCAGGTAATCGCCGTAGCGGTGCACGAGAACATGCCGCAGCTTGCCTTCCCCGATGCACGGAAGAATGGATTTGTAGAGTTCCTGGGCCACGATGGCCGCGCGGGCGCCGGAGTCGGCAACATAATGGTCCAGCTCGCGCGCGGTGCTCATCGCATTCACCGGCACCACCACCGCGTCGGCGCGCATGATGGCGTAGTAGGCGACCACGAACTGCGGACAGTTCTGGCTCATCAGCAGCACGCGATCACCCTTGCCGACGCCGAATCGCTGCTGCAGGAATCCCGCCAGCGCATCCACCTCGCGCTTCAGATCGGCGTAGCTGACGATGGTGTCGTAGAAGACGAGCGCCGCCTTGTCCGGATAGCGGCGGGCGGCGGCTTCGAGGTTGTAGTACAGACTCGTCTCGGGAACGTGCAGGGTTTTGGGAAACCCCTTGGGCCAATGGCGATAGTGCAGCGTCGACAAGATGTTGTCTCCATTCTCGATGGTGTGATTTGCGTCGGCCTGCGTTGCCGCTGGCGCCGGGATGGCCCCGCGGCCACGGGCCTGCTAGTCGCGCTCCATGGCGCGTGCAATGACTTCCTTCATGATCTCGTTGGAACCGCCGTAGATCTTGCCGACCCGCGCATCGGCGTACATGCGCGCGATCGGGTACTCCAGCATGTAGCCGTAGCCGCCATGCAGCTGAAGGCATTCGTCGATCACCTGGCAGTTCATCTGCGTGGTCCACCATTTCGCCATGGCGGCCGTCTGCGCGTCGAGCTTGCCGGCCAGCAGCTGCATCACGCACTGGTCGACGAATGTCTGTGCGATGGTCGCCGTGGTCTTGCATTCCGCCAGCTTGAAGCGGGTGTTCTGCAGTGCCATCAGCGGCTGGCCGAACGCCTGGCGCTGGCGCACATAGTCCGACGTTTCCTGCACCGCGCGCTGCATCACCGCCACCGCGCCGATGGCGATCAGCAACCGTTCCTGCGGCAGCTGTTCCATCAGCTGCGCGAAGCCCTTGCCCTCTTCCGGACCGAGCCGGTTTTCCACCGGCACCCGGACGTCGTCGAAGAACAGTTCCACCGTGTCCTGCCCGCGCTGGCCGATCTTTTCCAGGAAGCTGCCGCGGCGGAACCCTTTCAGGTCTTTCGTCTCGAGCATGATCAGCGACACGCCGCGGCCTTTCGCCTGCGGGTCGGTCTTGACCGCCACGCAGAGGAGGTCGGCATGATAGCCATTGGTGATGAAGGTCTTGGAACCGTTGATCACATACTCGCCGCCTTCGCGCACCGCCGTGGTCTTGATGCTCTGCAGGTCGGAACCGGCGGAAGGCTCGGTCATCGCGATGGCGCCGACCATGTCGCCGGTCGACATTTTCGGCAGCCAGTGCCGCTTCTGTTCTTCGGTGCCGTAGCGCAGGATGTAGTGGGCCAGGATGCCGCTGTGGACATTCAGGCTGAAGCTGTTCGACAGCGCCCGGTTCTGTTCGATGCAGATCACCGCCTCGTGCAGGAAGTCTCCTCCTCCGCCGCCGTATTCCTCCGGAATGCTGGCGCACAGCATGCCGATCTCGCCCGCCTTGCGCCATATCTGGCGGTCGGGGTAATGCTGGGCCCGCCACTTGTCTTCATGCGGCGTGACTTCATTGTCGAAAAACCTGCGGATGGAATCCCGGAAAAGTTCCAGGTCCGGGTTCATCCAGGGTGTGGCGTAGGCGCTCATGTGCGTGGCCGATAGATGTTGGAACACCCGGCGCGGCGCGCCGGGGTAAGTGGGCTGAAGGACGGAAGGCTTACGGCCGGCCGCCGCCGCAGACCAGTACCTGGCCGCTGATGTAATTCGATTCCGGCAGGCAGAACAGGTAAACCGCGCCCGCCGCCTCTTCCGGCGTGCCGGCGCGGCCCACCGGGATCAGCGCCTCGGCATTCTTGAGCACCTGCGGATTGACGCCGACCTTGATCTTGCGGCCTTCGATATCGATGCTGGCGTCGGCGTCCGCCGCGGCTTCCGTCAGCCGCGTCTTGATCAGGCCAAAGGCGACGCTGTTGACGTTCACCTTGTAGCGGCCCCACTCCTTGGCCAGCGCCCTGGTCAGGCCGTTGATGCCTGCCTTGGCGGCGGAATAGTTGGCCTGGCCGGCGTTGCCCATCACGCCCGAGGTGGAAGAGATATTGACCACCTTGCGGAATACCTCCTGGCCGGCTTCCGCCTCCTTCTTGGCCGCGCTGCGGATGAACTCCGATGCCGCGCGCAGGATGCGGAAAGGCGCGGTCAGGTGTACCTGCAGGATCGCTTCCCATTGCTCGTCGGTCATTTTCTGGATCACGTTGTCCCAGGTATAGCCGGCGTTGTTGACGATGATGTCCAGCCCGCCGAAGCCATCGACGGCGGTGGCGACGAAGCGCTCGCCGAAGTCGGCGTCGGTGACGCTGCCGATGCAGGCCAGCGCCTTGCCGCCGGCGGCGCGGATCACTTCCAGCGTTTCGTTGGCCGCGCCTTCATCCAGATCGTTGATGACCACGCTCGCGCCTTCGCTGGCGAGCTTTATCGCGATTTCGCGCCCGATGCCGCGGCCCGAGCCGGATACGATTGCTACCTTGCCTTCAAGTTTTCTCATGTCTGTCTCCTGTGTCCGTTTCCTGTGGTCGTTACGCCAGGGCGATGACCGCATCGCCCCTGAGCTTGATCTCGCCGTTCTGGTCGGTGGTGGTCAGTTCGACCCGCACCCGCTGCTCGCCATCCTTCTCGAATTTCTCCACCACCTTGCCGCTGCAGGTGATGGCATCGCCCACATGGGTGATCGCGGCGAAGCGCACGCCGAAACCGCGCAGCCTGTCCTGCGGCACCCAATCGGTCAGCACGCGGCCGAGATAGGCCATGGACAGCATGCCGTGCGCGAATACATCCGGCATGCCGGCCCTGTGTGCGAAGTCGATGTCCACGTGGATGGGATTGTGGTCGCCCGATGCGCCGCAATACAGCGCCAGCGCATGCCGGGTGATCGGGGCAGTGGTGTAGGAAGCGATCTCGTCGCCAACCCGTACCGCATCAAATGTCATTCGGTCCATTCTTTTTCCTGTGAGGCCGGCTGGCCATGGTCAACCGTTGCGAACCACCGTCACGCCGCGCAGTTCGGCGACAAGCGCGCCGTGCTGGTTGGTGACCCGCGTCTCGCGCACCACAAACTCGAGCGCGCCGTTCTTCTTGTCATAGATGTCGGCGATGCGCTGCTCGAAACTGAGCCGGTCGCCCGCATAAGCCATCGCGTGATAGGTGAAGTTCTGCTCGCCGTGCAGGACCTTGCCGATGTCGATGCCGAGCAGATCCCGCACCGCGGAGGGATTCGGCGAATCCATCTCCAGGCAGAACAGAAAGGTCGGCGGCACCGGCAGGGCCGGATGGCCGGCCCTGCTCGCCGCGGCTTCATCGCTGTAGACCGGATCGGCCTGGCCGATGGCCTTGGCGAAGAAGCGCAGCCGCCCCTTCTCGACGTCTACCGCGTAGCGCGGCAGCACATGTCCGATATATTTTCTGTCGATCATGATGTTGGCCTTCCCGCCGCCGCTTACGCCGCCTGGTACATCGTGACCACGCAGGCACCGCCGAGGCCGAGGTTGTGCTGCAGGGCGACGCGCGCGCCTTCCACCTGGCGCTGGTCGGCCTGGCCGCGCAGCTGCCACACCAGTTCGGCGCATTGCGCCAGTCCGGTAGCGCCCAGCGGATGCCCTTTCGACAGCAGGCCACCCGACGGATTGACGACAACCTTGCCGCCGTAGGTGTTGTCGCCGTCGAGGATGAACTTCTCGGCCGTGCCTTCCGCGGTCAGGCCCAGGCCTTCATAGGTGATCAGTTCGTTGGCGGTGAAGCAGTCGTGCAGCTCGACCACGTCCACATCCTCGGGTCCGACGCCGGTCGCTTCGTACACGCGGTTGGCGGCGGCTGCCGTCATGTCATAGCCGACCACGCGACGCATGTCGCCGGAGTCGAAGGTGCTGGCGGTGTCGGTCGTCATGGCCTGGCCCGCGATGAAGACCCGGGTATCGAGGCCATGCTTCTTCGCGAACGCGTCCGAGGTCAGGATCGCCGCGGCGGCGCCGCAGGTCGGCGGGCAGCACTGCAGGCGGGTGAGCGGATTGAAGACCTTGGGAGCGGCCATCACTTCGTCCAGCGTGACGGTCTGGCGGAAAATCGCCAGCGGGTTGCGGGCCGCGTGCTGCCGCGCCTTCACCGAGATGCGGGCGAAGGTTTCGGCCTTGGTGCCGAAGCGTTCCATGTGGGCACGCCCGGCGCCGCCGAAGAACTGGGCCGCGCGCGGCACGCCGTCCTCGAAGCCCTGCACGGCCGCCATCGAATCCTGGAAGCGGGCCAGTGGAGAAGGACGGTCATCGTAGGCGCCCTTCAGCGCACCCGGGCTCATCTGGTCGAAACCGAGCACCAGCACGCATTCCGCCGCGCCGCTTTCGATCGCCTGGCGGGCGAGGAACAGCGCGGTGGAACCGCTGGAGCAGTTGTTGTTGACGTTGAAGACCGGGATGCCGGTCACGCCCACGCCATATACGGCGGCCTGGCCGGAGGTCGAGTCGCCGTAGACATAGCCGGCATAGGCCTGCTCGATGAATTTGTATTCGAGGCGCGCATCGTCCAGCGCCTGTTTCGCGGCGCGCGCGCCCATGACGGAGTAAGGCTCGCTGGCGCCCGGCTTGGTGAACGGGATCATGCCTACGCCCACTACATGTACTTTTCGGCTCACTGTTGATTCTCCTCTTGGGTCAATCTGGTTTCACAATGGTGTTTAGATTGCCTGCCGCGGCCTGCGCGGACAATGGCGTACGGCGACAAAATGCATTGGCCAAAAAGTACAGGGAGCGGTGTGCAGGCGCCTATATCCCCACGTGGTTGAAGTGACTTGCCTTACAGCGGGGAAACATCGGGTGAACAGGTGCGGAGCGGCTGCGCCAATCCGGCATCAGGCGTGCATGGACGATGTCCCGGCACGGACGTCTGCCCTTGCATCCGCCGCGTGCAGCCGCGTATTGCGGTATTCGCCCGGCGCTACCCCGGTCCATTTCTTGAACGCGCGATGAAAGGTGCTGGGCTCGGAAAAGCCGACCAGATTGGCGATCTCGATCAGGGTGAGATCCGCCCGCGCAAGGTATTCGATGGCGACATCGCGCCGCAGGTCGTCCTTGATGGTCTGGTAACCCTGCCCCTCGTCCTGGAGACGCCGCCTGAGGGTCTGCGGCGTG
Organism: Noviherbaspirillum sp.; assembly: GCF_036846085.1. Classification (NCBI taxonomy): domain Bacteria; kingdom Pseudomonadati; phylum Pseudomonadota; class Betaproteobacteria; order Burkholderiales; family Oxalobacteraceae; genus Noviherbaspirillum; species Noviherbaspirillum sp. The sequence continues at coordinate 8,168 of NZ_DAIUCO010000034.1, forward strand.
ACGGCGAGCGACTTGCTGACTTCTTCGAGCGAGGGCATCTCGCCGTCCAGGTGGCGGCGCAGAATGCGCCGGATGCGCTCGGTGACGTTGGCATGGTCGCGGTATTTGACCAGCAGGCTGGCGGGTGCCTGATGCAGGAATTCCTCCACGCTCTGCACGTTCTGCACCACCGGCAGGTCGAGCCATCTTTTTTCAAAACGAAAGCCGACCGGACCGTCCTGGTAATGCACCGTGGCCTGGAAGACGCGGAATGCGTCGGACGAGAGTTTCCTGTCGGCGTTGCTGTAGTCGACATCGATCAGCGGAATCCGTCGCGCCACCAGCCAGCAGGCAAGGCCGAAGGTAAAGAACATGAAGGTGCGTTCGACGAAGCGCAGCCGCGCATTGCGTTCGGCGCGCGACTGCAGCACGACGTGGGCGATCTCGCCTTCGATGCGCAGGCGCGGCGCCATGTCTTCCAGCGCCAGGTGGTAATAGCGGAAACCTTCGGTAAGGGCTTCGCGCAGCGAGCGGCAATGAACCAGTGCGCGGCAATTGCGGGCGAAGGTGCCGATTTTTACCGGACGCGAGCACAGGCCCCACAGCTCGTCGCGGGTGATGCGGGTGAGCGTGCGGATGAGGGCCGTGTACTGCGCCTGGGAAACACGCGACAGCGGCGACTCCAGCAGGGCAGGCGAAATGCCGGAGCGCAGCAGGATGGCGGAAACATCCCGGCCCTGCTCTCGCACACCCTGCAGAATCTGCTCGACCTGGAGAATCGCAATCGTGTTGTGAGTGACCGTCATGTTGGATAACCCGGGCAACCGCTTGTTCCTTGGAAACCAGAGTGTATCGAATCGCCCGGCGCAAGGCTTCATGGCATGTTCCCCCCTGGATTGGCATCGGTGCACCGGCATCCCGATGCGCCCTGATTATGCACGCAGCAAGGATGGCCGCATTTCCGCCGGCGTGCAATTCGCTTTTCACAAAGCGGGCTTTCAGCGGGGACTAAGCGGGATGGGGTGAATTTCAGGCGTGATCAGCGGCGCATGCAGCGCTCACCCGGCATTGCCGGGTGGAACTGCCGGCCGCTACAGGGCGGCGCGGCTTTCCCGCAGCGCGGTGATGGCTTCGTCCGGATAGCCGAGTTCGCGCAGGATTTCGACGGTATGCTCGCCGGCCGCCGGCGCATGGCGACCGACCGAAAATTCGAAGCCGCTCATCTTGACCGGAAAGCCGACATGGGTCATGGCGCCGAGTTGCGGATGCGTGGTCTCGTGCACCATGCCGCGTGCGCGGAAATGCGGGTGCCGCAGGCTTTCTTCCAGCTTCAGTACCGGACTGACGCAGCAGTCCGCGCCGGCAAGCTTTTCTTCCCATTCGGCCAGCGTCAGCGATGCCACGATGCGGGTGACTTCATCCCGTATCCGGCGCAACTGTTCCGGCGGTGCATTGCGGTCGCAGGCCTTCAGGTCGGGCCGCTCAATCACCTCGCAGAATTTCTCCCAGAATTTCGGTTCGAGCGCGGCAACGGCAAGGACTCTGCCGTCACGCGTGTGATAGGGAACATAGTTGGGCAGTCCGCCCGAGATGCTGTCGCCGCCTGCGGGCCGCGCCTTGCCCTCGCTGTTGACGCGCGCCAGCGGCAGCACCGCGTGCGCGAGCGTGCCATCGCTGATGGCGACATCGAGGAAGCGGCCGTTTCCGGTGCGCGACGCATCGAACAGCGCCGCCAGGATGCCCATCACCGCCGTCAGCGAGCCGCCCATCAGGTCGGCGATCGGGAGGTTGGACAGCGCCAGCGTGGAGGCATCGGTGCCGACCTGATCCAGTGCGCCGGCATAGCCGGCGTAGTTCATGTCGTGCCCGGCGAGGTCGCGGAACGGGCCGGTCTGGCCATAGCCGGTGATGCTGCAATACACCACGCCGGGATTGACGGCGGAGACCTGCTCATAGCCGATGCCGAGCCGGTCCACGATGCCGGGACGAAATCCCTCGACCACGATGTCCGCGGTGCGCGCGAGGTCGAGAAAGGCTTGCACGGCGGACGGCTGCTTGAGGTCGAGGCGGATGCCGCGCTTGTTGCGGTTGACGAGAACCTTCACCGGGGCCGCGGTGTAATCGCCCGCCCCGGTATCCTCGATCTTGATTACGTCGGCGCCCATGTCGGCCAGGTGCTGGGTGCAGACGGGACCGGGCAGCAGACGGGTCAGGTCGAGGACTTTCACGCCTTGCAGCGGCGGCTTGTTGGTCATGGCTGTCTCTCTCCGTAATGATCTATGCGGAGAATTTTATCGGCACGGCAAACCGCGGCCAATGGCAGGATCGCTGATTCCGGGATGGCAGAAATGCTCAGGCGGTCCGTGCCTGGCAGCTTTGGCCAACGTGTTTTGGTACGAACCGCCATTGCCGCGCCACGCGGAAGAACGCGATCATCCTGCGGGACGGCATCGCTGCCGCATCGACCGCGCACCGCGCACCGCCTTCAACGAGGAGACAAGAGGAATGAACCTGACACAGGGACTGCATCGGGCGCAGCAGAATCATCCGGAGCGCATCGCCACCGTTTTTGGCGACAGGCAACAAACTTTCCACCAGATGGCGCAGCGCGTGGCGCGTCTGGCCGGTGCGCTGCAATCGCTCGGCGTCCGCGCCAGCGACCGGGTGGCGATGCTGGCACTGAACTCGGACCGCTATGCCGAGTACTTCCAGGCGGTATGGTGGGCCGGCGCGGTGACCAACCCGGTCAACACCCGGTGGAGCGTGCCGGAGATCGTGTACTCCCTGGCCGATTGCGACAGCCAGGTACTGATCGTCGACGACCAGTACCTGCCGCTGGTGGAGCAGATCCAGGAGCGGACACGCTGCGTGCACACCCTGATCTACGCCGGCGACAGGGCAACGCCGCCGGGCATGCTCGGCTACGAGGACCTGATCGCCGACGCCACGCCGGTCGAGGATGCGATGCGCGGCGGGGACGCTCTCGCAGCCATCCTGTACACCGGCGGCACCACCGGGTTTCCCAAGGGCGTCATGCTCAGCCACACCAATTTCTGGATTGCATCGATCGCCCGGATGGCGGAGATGGGCGGCCAGCCGGGCAGCATATCGCTGATCGCGACGCCGCTGTTCCATGTCGGCGGCGCCGGCAGGCTGGTGGGCCAGTCGATCGGCGGCAATACCATCGTCATCGTCCCTTCCTTCACCGCGGAAGGCGTGCTGGACGCGGTGGAACGGCATGGCGTCAACGACCTGATGCTGGTGCCCACCATGCTGCAGATGCTGCTCGACCATCCGGCATTCGAACGCAGGAAAATGGCCACCATCAAGCGGATCAGCTACGGCGCGTCACCGATCGCGCTGCCGCTGCTGGAGCGCACGCTCGACCTGTTTCCCGGCGTCGAGTTCGCCAGCGCCTACGGCATGACTGAAACCGCCGCCTCGGTCTGCGGCAACCCGCCCGTCAACCATGGTCCCGAAGCGCGGAAAAGCGGCCTGGTGCGGTCAGTCGGCCGGGCCGGCTACGGATGCGAAATCCGGATCGTCGACAGCGACGGCAACGAACTTCCCCGCGGAGCGGTGGGCGAAGTCATCATCCGCGGCGGATGCGTCATGCTCGGCTACTGGAAGAAGCCCGCGGAAACGGCGGCCGCCCTGCGCGACGGCTGGCTGCATACCGGCGATGGCGGCTACCTGGACGAGGACGGCTATCTCTACATCGTGGACCGCATCAAGGACATGATCGTGACCGGCGGCGAGAACGTGTACTCCGCCGAAGTCGAAAACATCCTGGCCCGTCACCCCGCCGTCTCGGTGTGCGCCGTGATCGGCATCCCGAGCAGGCAGTGGGGAGAGAGCGTGCACGCGGTCGTGGTGCTACAGACGGGCTCACAGGCGACCGAGGAGGAACTGCGCGCGCATTGCAGGACCGCGCTCGCGGGCTACAAATGCCCGAAGTCGGTCGAGTTCCGCGAAGCCATGCCGCTGTCGGCCGCGGGCAAGGTGGTCAAGGCGCAGCTGCGCGAACCGTATTGGCGCGGGCAGGAACGCAAGGTGAGCTGAGGTCAGTCGACATGCCGCAATGCACGCCGCCCGGGGGGGCGGCGCATGGATTCACTTCGGCCACGCAAACGGCGGCGGCTCTTTGTTCAGGAAAGCGGCGACCGCCTTGCGGTGGTATTCCGAGGAACGCGCCACGCCCTGCCCCGCCGCTTCCATCTCAAGCAAGGCGCCCAGGGTGCTCGTGGGCGAGGCGTTGAATGCCCGCTTGCTGATGCTGAGCGCGGTCAGCGAAGCGTTCGTGAAGCTGAGCGCGATCTGACGGGCACGCCCGGCGATGGCCTCCGGCTCGTGGATCTCCGCGACGATGCCGAGCTGCCTTGCTTCCTCAGCGCCGACTTCGCGCGCCGAGAACGCCAGCTCCTTTGCCCGCTGCAGGCCGACCACGCGTGGCAGGGTGTAGAACACACCGCAGTCCGGGATGAGCCCCAGCTTGAGGAAGGACAGGCAGAAGCGGGCGCGCGGCGTGGCGAGCACGAAGTCCGCCGCCAGCGCGAGGCCGAATCCGGCGCCGAACGCCGGACCGTCCACCGCCGCGATCACCGGGCGGTCGAAATTGATCAGTTCCTCCACCCACAAATGCAGGTCGAGCATACGGTTGCGGCCTTCTTCGGCGGTGCCTTCCCCGCTTTGCATGCCCCGGATGTCGCCACCGGCGCAGAACGCGCCGCCGGCGCCGGTCAGCACCAGCGCATGGATGCCGCGGTCGCGTCGCACCGTGCCCATGGCTTCCGCGAGTTCCGTGCGCATCTTCATGTCGAGCGCATTCTTCTGGGCCGGCCGGTCGAGGGTGATCGTCGCCACGCCGTCCTCGACCGCGTACCGTATCGTTTGCAATGCCGCTGCTTCCATGTGTTTCTCCAGGTTGTTTGGTTGGCCCGCGGTACTCAGATCGGATCCCAGCTGAACACGTCGGCGGACCGGTCCAGTTCGTAAAACGCGGCTTTCAGCGCCGGCATCCCGTGACTGGCAATCGACTCCGGCGTCCATCCCTCGGAGCGGTGCACCGAACGCACCGGGCGCGGCTGGCTCATCAGGAACATCTCGTTGTTGCGGACGGCGAAGACCTGCGCGTTGACATCGGCGGCCGCGTCGCTTGCCAGATAGACCGCAAGCGGCGCGATCTTGTCCGGCGTCATCTGCTTGAGGCGTTCGACGCGGGCCTGCTCCTCCGGGGTGTCGGCCGGTATGGAACTCGTCATCCGGCTCCAGGCGAACGGGCAGATGCAGTTGGAACGGACATTGAAGCGCTGCATGTCGAGCGCGATCGACTTCGACAGCGCGGTGATGCCGAGCTTGGCGGCGGAATAATTGGCCTGCCCCATGTTGCCGACCAGCCCCGACGCCGAGGTCATGTGCACCAGGCTGCCCGACTCCTGCTCCTTGAAGTAGGGTGCTGCCGCCTTGCTGGTGAAATAGGCACCGTACAGGTGGACCTTGACGACCGCATCCCAGTCCTCGACGCTCATCTTGTGGAAGATGCGGTCGCGCAGGATGCCGGCATTGTTCACCACGCAGTCGATGCGGCCGAAGGCGTCGACCGCGGCTTCGATAATGCGCTGCGCGGAAGCCGCTTCCGATACGCTGTCCGCATTGGCGATCGCCTGCCCGCCGAAGCCCTTGATCTCCTCCACCACCTGCTGGCCGGGGTTCATGCCGGTGGCGTCGCCGGTCAGCGACGCGCCGATGTCGTTGACGACGACCCGGGCGCCCTGTCGCGCCATCGCCAGGGCGATCTCGCGGCCAATGCCGTTACCCGCGCCGGTCACGACCACCACCTTGTCCTGCACCATGTTCTGATTTGCCATTTGTCTCTTCCTTCCGTTGAATCCTGCTGAATCCTGCTGATTTGCAGGGATGATGCGGCCTTCAGAGGCGCGCGAGTATCGCTTGCGCGCGCAGCATCACGGGCTTGTCGACCATCTTGCCGTCGACCGATACCGCGGCGCCGTTCGCGCCCGCCGCAAGTTGCACGACCCGCCGCGCCCAACGCACGTCGTCCTCGCTCGGGCGGAAACCGGCATTGACCGGCTCCACCTGCCGCGGATGAATGCACAACTTGCCGCCGAAGCCCAGCCGCCGCGCCCTGTGCGTGTCCGCACGCAGGCGTTCCTCGTCGTCGATGGCGGTGGTGACGCCGTCCAGCGGCGCCAGGATGCATGCCACCCGCGACGCCAGCACCATCTGCGAGCGGAAGTGCAGCAGTTCCTCGCCGTCGCCGTCGATGCCGAGATCGACCTGGAAATCGATGGAGCCGAACGCCAGCCGCTGCACGCCGGGCTGGCGCGCAATGTCGATCACGTTCCACATGCCCTGCGCGGTCTCGATCAGCGGCAGCAACGGCACCTGCGCGCCGATGCGCGACGCAACCCGGGCCATGTCCTCGATGCGTTCCGCCTTCGGCACCATGACGCCGGCTACCGCAGCGACACCGGCCGCCCGGCACATCTCGACGTCGTCGCCGAACCATTCGGTGTCGGCGCCGTTGATACGGACAACCACGGGCACATGCACCGGCCGCTGCTGCGCCAATGTCGCGGCGCAGGCGTCGCGTGCGGCGCGCTTGTACTCCGGCGCGACCGCATCCTCGAGATCGATGATGACGGCATGCGCGCCGCTGCCGCATGCCCTGGCGAAGCGCTCTGGCCGGTTGCCGGGCACGAACAGATAGGAGATGCAGGACTTTTGAACCGTTTGGCCGGTGTCCATGACGCCCCCGTCTTCAGGCCAGCAGGCTGCCGATGCGGTCAGCCCCGGCGATACGCCAGATGCGGTCGAACGCCTGCCGCATCTCGCTGTCGCTCGCGCCCCCGCTGAAACGGGCCAGGCGCAACGCCTTGTCCTCCAGTTCCGGCCGGCTGAGGGTATTGCCGGGATCGCCCTTGGGCTCGTCCACGCGCCCGTGCAGGACGCGGCCATCGGTCGTTTCGACGCTGACCTTGCCGATCCACCGCACCGGGTAGGCGGTATCGACCTCGATATCCAGGGCCATCTTCACCTTGTCATGCACGGCGACGACGCGCGGGTCCTTGAAGGATTCCTCGAACTCGAGGATGCCGGCGTTGCCGAACACGGCGATCAGTCCAAGCACCGTGCCCATCGAAAATTTTCCCTGGTGGACGGTGACCGGGTTGACGACCGGTCCGAGCACGTCGATCGCGCCCTGGTGCACATGCGCGGTGACCTTTGCGATCCGTTCCGGCGCCAGGTCGTTCTCCCGCATTACCTGCAGCAGCGCGTCGGCGGCCGGATGGGTGTGGCGGCAGGATGCGTGAAACTTGAACGATGTTTCCACCGTGGCCCAGCGCTCCCGCAGACTGTCCGTCAGGCGCGCCGGATCGGCATCGCTCGACATGCCCGCGGCCATGCCCTGCACGCCTTCGAGGATGCGGCGCGCGCCGGTGAAGCCGTCCTTGGCGAGATAGGCGGCGGTCAGTCCGCTTGCGGCCGCGTGCGCGGTGTGAAGCTGCTTGGAATCGGCGGCGTCGCGGAGAAACTCCCACAGTCCGGCGGCCTGCGTGCCGGCCGAACCGATCGCGTGCAGCATCTGTGCCGCGTCCAGGTTCAGCAACCGGCCCGCGGTGACGGCGGCGGCGATGGTGCCGGCGGTACCGGTCGTATGGAAAATCTTGTAGTGCGAACGGCCGAGGAATTCCCCGACACGGATACCGACCTCGTAGCCGGCCACCGATGCCGTCAACAGCTCTCGCCCGGAACTGCCGAGCGATTGTGCGATCGCCAGCGCCACCGGAAACACCACGGTGGCCGGGTGGAACACCGAGCCGTTGTGGACGTCATCCTGCTCGGCGATGTGCGACGACGCGGCATTGACCATGGCGGCGAACAACGGCGTCGAGCGCGTGCGTGACGGCAGGATTTCCGACGGCCCGTCACCGGTCCCCATCTGCTGCGCAAAACGCCCGATGATGTCGATCGGGCGCATGCCCTTGCCGGCCAGCGCCGAGCCGAACCAGTCCAGCATCAGGTCCTCGGTCCGCCGCACGACCGCATCCGGAATCTGTTCGAAGCGCAGCTCGGCGGCGAAGCGCGCCAGGACGGCGCTTGGATTGTCTTCTCGGTTCATTGTTTTCTCTCTTCTTTCGTTAGATGGCGCCGGCGTCGCGCAGGCGCCCGATATCGGTGTCTCCATACCCAAGCTCGTGCAGGATGGCGTCGGTATGCTGGCCGAGCGCCGGAATGGGGTCGATGCGGTAGTCATAGCTGTCATTGACGCCCGGCGGCAGCAGCATCGGCAGTTCGCCGACCGGCGAATCCACCGAGCGCCAGCGGTCGCGCGCCTGCAGCTGCGGATGCTCCCAGAACGCATTCATGCTGTTCATGCTGGCATTGCCGATGCCGGCATCGTCCAGTCGCCGGGTGATCTGCGCGGCGTCCAGCGTCCCGAACACGTCTTCGATCAGCGCCTTGAGAGCGGCGCGGTTGCCGTTGCGCGCGACGTTGGAATTGAAGCGCTCATCGACGGCCACCTCGGGCCGCAGCAGCACGTTACTGCAGAAGGAAGCCCACTCGCGCTCGTTCTGCACACCGAGCAGGACGGTCTTGCCGTCGCCGGTGGCGAACGGGCCGTAGGGATAGATGGTCGGGTGGCTGGAGGCGGCGCGCGGCGGCGGCGACGCGCCCTTGTAGGCGTAGTACATCGGATTGGACATCCACTCGCCGAGCGCTTCCAGCATGGAGACGTCGATATGGCTGCCCTTGCCGGTCCGGCCGCGCTGGATCAGCGCCGCGAGGATATTGCTGTAGGCATACATGCCGGCGGCGATATCGGCGGCCGACACCCCGGCACGCGATGGCGCTTCCGGCGTGCCTGTCACCGACAGCAGCCCGGCCTCCGCCTGGATCAGGATGTCGTAGGCTTTCTTGTCGCGGTAGGGACCGTCCTTGCCGTAGCCGGAAATGTCGCAGACGATCAGCCCGGGATGCGCGGGACGCAGCGCTTCGGCGGACAAGCCGAGGCGCGCCGCCGCGCCCGGCCCCAGGTTCTGCACCAGGACATCCGCCTGGCCGACCAGCTGCTTGAGAATCTTCGCGGCCTCGGGATTCTTCACGTCGAGCGTGAGGCTTTCCTTGGACCGGTTGATCCACACGAAATAGGACGCCATGCCGTCCACCCTGCTGTCGTAGGCGCGGGCGAAATCACCGACGCCGGGACGTTCGATCTTGATGACGCGGGCGCCCAGGTCGGCCAGCTGCCGGGTGGCGAACGGCGCCGCCACGGCGTGCTCCAGGGTTACTACGGTAATGCCGTCAAGCGGGCGCATGCCTTTTTCCTTTCAGATTGCTGCTGCTTATGCTGCATATTCTTGGAACAGCCGGCCTCTTGCCTGCTCGTATTCCTGCTTCATGCGCGCCACCACGTCGGCCACCGGCGGCTTGTCGCTGATGTTGCCCACGCCCTGCCCCGCGCCCCAGATTTCCTTCCAGGCCTTGGGCTTGTCATGGCGGGTGGCATAGTTCATCTTCGACGCATCGGCATGCGGCAGGTCGTCCGGATCGAGGTCGGCGGCCTTGATGCTGCCGCGCAGGTAGTTGGCCGGCACGCCGGAGAAGAACGGTGTGTAGACAATGTCGGCGGCGCTGGACTCGATCACCATCTGCTTGTATTCGTCGGGCGCATTCGCCTCGCGCGTGGCGATGAACCGGGTGCCGATGTAGGCCAGGTCGCAGCCCATCGCCTGGGCGGCGAGCACGGCGCTGCCGTTGGTGATCGAACCCGACAACGCCAGCGGGCCGTCGTAGAAGCGGCGGATTTCATTGACCAGCGCGAACGGGCTGAGCGTGCCGGCGTGGCCGCCGGCCCCCGCGCATACCAGGATCAGGCCGTCGACCCCGGCTTCGAGTGCTTTCTGCGCATGGCGCACCGTGGTGACGTCATGCAGCACGACGCCGCCATAGCCATGCACCTGCCGCACCACATGCTCGGGCGAGCGCAGCGAGGTGATCACCACCGGCACCTTCTGGCGCACGCAGACGTCCATGTCGTGCTCCAGCCGGACGTTGGAGTGATGCACGATCTGGTTCACGGCGAACGGCGCGACGCGGCGTTCCGGGTGCGCCGCCTGGAAAGCTTCGGTCTTCGCGCGGATGCGCACGATCCAGGGTTCCAGCTCCTCCTGCGGGCGCGCATTGAGCGCCGGAAAGGCGCCGACGATACCCGCGCAGCACTGGGCGATCACCAGTTCCGGACCGGAGACGATGAACATCGGCGAGGCAATCACCGGCAGTTCGAGCTTTCCCTGCAACGGAAGCGGCAAGGCCACGTTCTTCCCTTTCCTAAAACGAGCGCGGCAGCCCGAGCACATGCTCGGCCACGTGCGACAGGATCAGGTTGGTCGAGATCGGCGCGACCTGGTAGAGGCGGGTCTCGCGGAACTTGCGCTCCACGTCGTATTCGCAGGCGAAGCCGAAGCCGCCGTGGAACTGGAGGCAGGCATTCGCCGCTTCCCAGGAGGCGTCCGCCGCGAGCATCTTCGCCATGTTGGCCTGCGCGCCGCAGGGCTGGCGGTTGTCGAAGAGTTCCGCCGCCTTGTAGCGCATCAGGCTGGCGGCCTCGATGTTGACGTAGGCGCGGGCGATCGGGAACTGCACGCCCTGGTTCTGGCCGATGGGCCGGCCGAACACCATGCGCTCGCTTGCGTACTTGACCACCTTGTCGATGAACCAGTAGCCGTCGCCGATGCATTCGGCCGCGATCAGTGTGCGTTCGGCGTTGAGTCCGTCGAGGATGTACTTGAAACCCATGCCCTCCTCGCCGATCAGGTTCTCGGCCGGGATCTCCAGGTTGTCGAAGAACAGTTCATTGGTTTCGTGATTCACCATGTTCGGTATCGGACGCACGGTCAGTCCCTTGCCGATCGCCTGGCGCAGGTCCACCAGGAAAATCGACATGCCCTCGGATTTTTTCTTCACTTCCTGCAGCGGCGTGGTGCGCGCCAGCAGGATCATCAGGTCGGAATGCTGGATGCGCGAAATCCATACCTTCTGCCCGTTGACGATATAGCGATCGCCCTTCTTCACCGCGGTGGTCTTGATCTTGGTGGTATCGGTCCCGGTGGTCGGCTCGGTCACCGCCATCGATTGCAGCCGCAGGTCGCCGCTGGCGATCTTCGGCAGGTATTCGCGCTTCTGCTCCGGCGAACCGTGGCGCAGCAGCGTACCCATGTTGTACATCTGCCCGTGGCAGACGCCGGAATTGCCGCCGCAACGGTTGATCTCCTCCATGATGACCGAGGCCTCGGTCAGGCTCAGTCCGGAGCCGCCGTATTCCTGCGGAATCAGCGCGGCCAGCCATCCGGCGCGGGTCAGGGCTTCGACGAAGGCTTCCGGATAGCCTCGCTCCTCGTCCACCTTGCGGAAGTACTCCGCCGGAAACTCGGCGCACAGGCCGCGCAGCGCGGCGCGCAGCTCTTCGTATTTGTCGGTCTCGTTCAGCATGGTTTTCCTTGTGGTGTGTTCAAATGTCGCCAATACCGGATCACGCGAGCGTCGCCGTCGCTTCCATCGCCAGCAGGCCGTCGGGATCCCTTGCCCACAGGCTGACGCTCCTGCCGTCTTCGGACGGCTTGCCGCACACGCTGAAGTCGGCGGTGTCGAACAGCGGTCGCACCGCCTTGAAGCGGTAGCCGATGACCTGCGCGTCGGGAAGCTTCTCGCGCACCAGTTCCAGCAGCAACGTGGCAATCAGCGGGCCATGCACGATCAGGCCGGGATAGCCTTCGACGGACGTGACATACGAGCGATCGTAATGAATGCGGTGGCCGTTGAAGGTCAGCGCGGAATAGCGGAACAGCATCACTTCATCCGGGCGGATCGTGCGCTCCCAGGCGTGATCCGCCGGGGCCGGCACGCCGGCGGCCGTGGCCGTGCCGCCGCCCATGCCGCGATACACGATGTCATGCTCCTCCACCACCGCCGGCCCGGACGGACCGGCAATTTCATGTCTCACCAGCACAAACACCAGGCTGCCGCTGCGGCCCTCCTTGGCATCCACGCTCACGATGCGCGACGTGCGCTCGATCGCATCGCCGACGCGCAGCGGCTGCAGGAATTGCAGCCTGCCACCTGCCCACATGCGGCGCGGCAACGGCACCGGCGGCAGAAAACCGCCACGCTTTGCATGACCGTCCTCGCCGATGTCGGAATGACGGTGCAGCGGCAGGAAATACAGCCAGTGCCACAGCGGCGGCAATGCATCGCCGGCCGCGGGAAACGGCGCGTCGATGTCGAGCGTGGCCTGCATGGCGGCAACCGGGATGTCAGTAATCCTGTCGGACTTTGTCTCCGAGCGGCCTGTCCATTGCTGCAATTCGGAAAGAGAAGGCATGACTGCCGTTGAGTGAGTTTGCATGCACACAGGATGCGGCAACTCGGCGGCAATCACAATTCGCCATTTGCAAATGGGGAATTAGGCTTTGCTTAAGCGGGGGTATCACAGCCATGGATGGAGCGCACGAACAAACGTCGCAAGGCTGCAGGGACTTGCGCAGCCCGCACGATTCGTCTTGAGCAAAATGATTCCCACACCAGGCGAATTTTTCGGCTGAACCGATGGTTCCAAGGCCTGCGGCCCGATGGCATGCGGCAACTCCACTGCGTCAGTGATGACAAACATAACTTCAACCATTTGTTATTAAGAAACATCAATGAATTGCAGATGAAGTTTGAGGCACATCAAGCAATGGGCCCATTAATAAAGGAGGATGGCTCCCTCGCCGCGCTTCTACCGGTCATCTATTCCTTTAGGACTTTCATGAAATTTTTCCGCACAACCATGCTCGTCGGCGCACTCTGCGCGACAGGCATGTTCAATGCCGCCCATGCCCAAACGTCAGGCGCGCAAGCATCACCCTTCGGCAAAGTCACCGCACAACAAAAGCAGCAAGCCGTGCAAGCCCAGAATGCACAGTTGAGCGCCTTGGCGGCATGGCAAAGTCTGCCTGCAAAGCATCGGGAAAGTCTGACCGCCCAAATGGCGACGATGTCGGCGGCCGATCGTGCGGCATTGCTTCAGACAGTGCCGGCATTGAAAAATCTTACCGCGGAAGAAAATGCACTGTTGCTTGCCGATATTGCGCAGACAACGCCCTATCCGGTGTCGCTGACGATCCAGCCGCAGGAGGTGCATTTTCTTGCTGCCGGCTATACCAGCCAATTCACCGCCTACATGAACGATGTGCCGACCCCGGTGAGCTGGATGACAGGCACCGGTCCGAACAGCAGCGCTTTGATCATTGATCCGAGTGGCGTGATCCGGCTTCGCCCGACCGTCAGGCCGGTATCTACCATTGGCCCTGTCGTTGTTACCGCAACCAGCACGGATGGAAACAACACGACTGCCACCGCCACTGCGACGGCGCACGTAATGAAGATGGCGGTTGCCGAGGTCGCACAAGTGCAGGTATCGGGGGGGACCCAATTGTCGGTCGTGGCAACCATTGATGACCGCGTGCCGGAACCCAGCGGCCCGCCGACCGGGACCGCCGTGTTCTATTTCAGAACGAGCTTCAACGGCAACCCGGACTACCGCATTGGACTGTGCTCGGCGCAACTGGTCCCGCAGGCGGTGGCCACACCCGGCGTGCGATCCTCCGGCGCAAGCTGCGTATCGAATGCCATTGATCCAGCGATCTACTTGAACAAAACAGGCTCGATACAGGTAATGCATGTCGGCACGCCCGCATTTCCGCAGCAAGGAATATTCTTTGGCGCCACTGGCAGCACAACGATTACGCAATAGTCGAACTGCTCAGGCCGGCCGATCCCGCATTGGATCGCCGGCAACCATCGCGCTACAGCGGTCAGACCATCCGTTCGGGTTGCACCGGTGGCGCGATTTTGCAGTGAGGTTTTGGATCGTGCCTGGCCGTCACTTTCGAGTGGGAGGTGTTCAATCAGACGACTGATCGCAATTTGCCTTGCAGAGGGGCGGTGTCATAGATGCGGGTGATTTTCGTGAATTTGGTCAGATCCGCATTCAGGTCATATAAATTCATGCAATCAAATTCGATGGTCTTGCCGTCATTGCGCACCCACGTATAGTGAAAATGCAATGCAATGTGCTGCGTGTCTTTCATTGCCTGATATGTATTGACGATTCTTCCGATCGCACGGCTCATGTCGGTATCGGCAAAGAAGCGCTCATGATAGGTGCGTGCACCCAGCGTGCCGTAATGTGGCGATACCACCGTGGCATCAGGTTCAAAAAGCTGAAGCACTCTGTCGAGGTCGCTTTGGCCAAGCAACGCCAAGTACCTCTTGCAAAGGTCGAGCGGGCGCATGTGTCTTCCTCCATTTGCCTTTATTGCACTTTTCTTTTTTTGCACAGCATGGCATGAATCGTGGAGCAGCGACATCGTAAATTGAAAACATTTACATTCGCCAACAAGGACAGTTACAGCCGGCATTGTCCACTTCAAGGCATATAAACGCTGACGCACCAAGATTCCGCGTGACTGCCGAAATGCAATAGAAGAAATGGCACCATACTCTCTTGACATCGCCCGCTAAGAGCGTAGTATGCAAATCACCTGTCGCTTTCAACGTGCCAAAACATCCTTTGGACGATCGACGCGCATTGGTTGGAAACGAGTCTTGGCGGGAGCGATTGTCATATGCAGATGATCCCGAAGTCACGCCGCTTCCGACCCCCTAAACCCATGGTTCTGGGGTGCTGGCAACGTGCGACAGGTTCAATCTGACGGCCTGCATTCGTAAGAATGCGGGCCGTTTCCATTTTCCGGATGTGCAGCGACGGCATGTTTCGCATCCGTGTTTCCTGTTGAAGAATCATGCGACAGTTTTTGGGGACAGGCCCACATTAATGGCCTGTCGACAAAGCTGTTGATCTCCGCTTTGCCAGACCCGGATGGATGATCAACACAATTCAACCTCTGCCGACTCGACGAAGCGGACGGCCAAAGGCCAATCGCTGTCAGGCAAATCTCGTTCGGGTTCCGTATCAAAAATGAGCAACTATCGTTTCAGATAGACGTCTGACTTCGGAAAGGTTTTGCTCATATTGCAATGAATACACAGACACTTTCCGATCTGCCGGCTTCAGTTCTTGAAGCCGCATTTAATGCGTTACCGATCGGCTGTTACTTCCTGGCGCCGACTCCCGAAGCGACCATTCTCGGGGTGAATGATGCGTTTCTGCATACTATTAACCGTCAACGCAAGGACCTGGTCGGCAAGGGCTTGTTCGACGTCTTTCCGGGCGACCCCGACGATGCGGGCGACACGGGAGAGGCCGCCCTGCGCGAGTCCATCGCTCGAGCACTCCAAACAGGGCAACCGGCGCCCATGCCTGTGCAACGCTATCCGATTCAAAAGCCGACGGCCAATGGTGGCGTAGTGTATGAGGAGCGGTTCTGGAATGCTTGCAATACCCCGCTCTTTGGCGAAGACGGCCGGATCGCCTGCGTTTTTCACACCACCATCGAAGTGACCATGCAAGTCAGGGCCGAACAGGGGCTGGGCGCAAAGGAACGGCAGGCGCTGGAGTTCGCCCATCGTGCGGAGGAAGAGCGGCGCCGGCTTGATGCAGTCCTGGCTGCAACGCCAATCGGACTCGTCGTCACGGATGCCAAGGG
Source organism: Noviherbaspirillum sp. (assembly GCF_036846085.1). Classification (NCBI taxonomy): domain Bacteria; kingdom Pseudomonadati; phylum Pseudomonadota; class Betaproteobacteria; order Burkholderiales; family Oxalobacteraceae; genus Noviherbaspirillum; species Noviherbaspirillum sp. The sequence continues at coordinate 23,818 of NZ_DAIUCO010000034.1, forward strand.
CGGCCTCACCAATACCAACGCGGCACACAAAAAGCTTTGGGGCGAAAGCAATCCGGACACACATTCCGTGGACGACTATCGGGAGTACAAAGGATGGTGGGCGGAACCGCTACGTCAGGGACAGGCTCTCGAGCCGCATGACTGGCCGGCCGCGCGGGCTCTCACCGGTGAACATGCCTTGGGGGACCTGATCGAAATCGCTTCCTTCGATGACCCGCCTGTCCACCGCATCTGCTCCCTGTCCGCGGCGCCGATCCGTGACGAAGCAGGCCGTATCATGGGCGCGGTCCTGGCGGAGCTCGATGTCACCGAACGCATCGACGCGGAGAAGGCTTTGAAAATTGCCGATCGGCGCAAGGATGAATTTCTCGCCATGCTGGCGCATGAACTTCGCAACCCCCTGGCACCGATCAGTGCAGCAGCGGATCTGTTGTCGTGCGGCGGCCTGGATCCGGAACGCTTGCAGCATATCAGCGGCATCATTTCGCGGCAGTTCCGGCACATGACCGGTTTGGTAAATGACCTGCTGGATGTCTCACGGGTAACACGGGGTTTGGTGAAGCTGGATGTTCAAAAACTCGATGCCAAGCAGATCGTGGCTTTCGCAGTGGAACAAGTAAGGCCATTGATCGAGGCCCGCGGCCACCACCTGGCCGTCCATACGCCGCCGGGATCCGCCTGCGTCCAGGGTGATAGCAAGCGACTGGTGCAAGCGCTTTCGAATGTGCTTTCCAATGCTGTCAAATACACCCCGGAAGGCGGGAACATCACGCTGGACATGGAAATCGACAGGAGCCATGTCAGTATCCGCGTGCAGGACAACGGGATTGGAATGGACCCGGAACTCCTCGTCCAGGCTTTCGAGCTTTTTGCACAGGCCGAGCGTGCGTCGGATCGTGCGCAAGGTGGCCTCGGTATAGGGCTGGCGCTAGTGAAAAGTCTGATGGATCTGCATGGCGGAAGCGTGCATGCCTGCAGTGATGGACCAGGCAAGGGCAGCTGCATCAGCCTTCGACTGCCTTATGTATGCGACGCGGCAACGGATTCGCCATTCGATACCAGCCGCAGGGAGCTGGCGGTGACGAGCGCTCCGATGCGCGTGATGGTGGTGGATGACAATGAAGATGCCGCGCGCATGCTGGCAATGGTGGTGACATCCCTGGGCCATAAGGTGACCATCGAACATAGTCCTCGCAAGGCACTGGAACGCGCGGAAAGAGAACGGCCGCAACTCTTTCTATTGGATATCGGATTGCCCGACATGGACGGGTACGAACTTGCACGGCATTTGCGTGCCGCATCAACCACATCGGCAATATTCCTTATTGCCGTCACCGGCTATGGCCAGGAGCAGGATCGCGCCTGCGCATTGCAAGCGGGGTTCGATCATTTCCTGGTAAAGCCGGTCGATATGGTGCAGCTTGCGGACATCCTTCGCGATACCAGCACGATGTTAAGCCACAGAAACTTCGGGCCGCCTCGGTAACGTCGTCACGGCCCGATTCGGGCGCCGTTGCGCTTAACGGAAGTCAGCCCCTGCCATGCGCGAATTCCTCCTTTGCCTGCTCACTTCGTCGCCGGCGGAGTTGCATCAATCCATCGCTGTCCGCACCAACCTCATGTGGAGTAGCGGGAAAGGTTTTCCGAGGCCATCGACAGCCGTGCGCCCTTGCGTACGAAAACCCAGCTTTTCGTAAAAGCCGATCGCCTGCGCATTCTGTTCGTTGACATCGACTTCCGTGACGTTCCATCGGCGAATCGCATACTCGGCAAGCCTGCGCCCGATCCCTGTGCCGCGTTGAAGGGGATGCACAAAGAGTGCTTCGATCTTGTTGCCGGCGACACCGATAAAGCCCGCGACCCGGCCGTTCGCGTCACGGATGCACGCCATCTCCAGCGAGCCATAGAGGCCGTCGCGCACCATGGGCTTGAAAATCTCGATGTCGGCTTCGGATAAAAAATGATGCGTGGCACGCACGGCAGCCTCCCAGACTTCCACGAGCCGGGGAACCTCACTTGCCTTGACGATATCGATGTCCTTTTCGGTCATATCCGGTTGCAGCGACTTGCCTCCAGGTTAGCCCTTGTACCGGATCGCGTCCACGACAAGCGCCAGCGCCCGCGACGAATGCCGGCGGCTTGGATAGTAAGCATACAGGCCCGGAAACGATGGGCAGCACTTCTCCATCACGCTGAGAAGCCGTCCTGCCCGAACATGCGGGCGTGCCATGTCTTCCGGAAGGAAAGCCAATCCGCATCCGCTGAGCGCCGCATCCAGCATGTGATATGCGCTGCTGAAGGTGACCTGACCGCTGACGCGGACATCCAGGCGCCGGTCTCCATCCTGCAGCTCCCAGGCGTAGATGCCGCCGCTGCTGGCCAGCCGGAGGGTAATGCAGTTGTGCCTGACCAGATCCCGCGGCGACGTTGGAACCGGATGCGTTTTGAAGTATTCGGTCGAACCGACGATCATCATCGGCACATCGGCTGTCAACCGGACCGCGACAATGTCCTGCTCGATCTGGTCGCCGTAGCGCACCCCGATATCGAAACGTTCCGCTGCGACATCAACCATCCTGTATTCGGAACTCATCTCCACGCGCAGGTCCGGATAGAGCGGCAGTATTTTGGCGATGCGTGGCCACAGGACGCTTTCGATGACATGGTCGATCGCGGTGATCCTGATCGTCCCCGAGGGTCTATCGCCCAGTTCGCTGACGGCCTCGATTTCAGCCTCGATTTCGGCGATCCGGGGACCGACGGTCTGGAGCAGCCGCTCACCGGCCTCCGTCGGCGAAACGCTTCGTGTCGTGCGAGTCAGCAGGCGGACACCCAACCGCTCTTCGAGACCGCGCATGATGTGGCTCAGCGCCGATTGGGATATGTGGAGCTTCGCTGCGGCGCGGGTAAAGTTGCGTTCTCGTGCCAGGATCAGAAAGGCGAGAATGTCGTTGATGTTGTCGCGCGCCATTTGATCGGATCGCAGTATAGGAATGCCTTTCAGTGTGCCAGTTGCACATTCCGTTCCCTCCGGAAACCAGGCGTGAATGCCGGGCACGGATATTCTCTTGGCCTCACTTCACGCCTCTGTCCCGGCACGAGCACATAGCTCGCCCAATTCATGAATCCCATTCATAGAGGCTTGCAAATTTCGACAGCTTTCTACCCGCTAGCAGCCGCTAACATGGGTTGTGTCGAGAGCTTGGCTGGCCCGGCCGGTGGTACATGATCTGCCGACTGCCGTGTTTCAAGGTTTCAGAATCAGTGTGGGAGCGAGACTGGACGTTCCCGGTGCATCGTTCGGAGCGTTTCCATTGGTCCATCTATCGATCGCCGCAACTTTATTCGGCGGCATGGCTCTCTTAGTTGTCGCTTCATTCATTGTGGGCAACGGTGACCGCCTCAGGCGGCGCCGATGAGCGGAAGTGCATCTAGCCGCCATGTTCCATAACCCAAACAATTCGACCTACCCTACAGGGCTTGCTCAATGCCATCACAGATCGCCGGCATCCGGGTCCATGGCGGTCGGTCCTAGCAAGCTTCTTTCGATTCGAGGAGTGCCGGAATGACCGAATTTGATCCATCACGCAGGAAACTGCTCAAAGCCACCGCGGTGGCGACCAGCGGTGCGGTGATCGCAGGACGGCTTGTGCCGGAAGCCGAAGCGGCGCCTGCGCCTGTTGCGCCGCCGCAGTCATCCACCCCCGCGAACGTCAATGTACTCCTGCGTGTCAACGGCAGCGAGCATCAGTTGATGATCGATCCGCGTACCACATTGCTGGATGCGCTGCGTGAACGCCTGCATCTCACAGGCAGCAAGAAAGGATGCGATCAGGGCCAGTGCGGCGCCTGCACCGTGATTGTGGACGGGCGGCGAATCACCTCCTGCCTCACCCTCGCCGTCATGCAGGAGGGACACGACATCACGACGATCGAAGGACTGGGGACGCCGGCGAACCTGCACCCGATGCAGGCGGCATTCATCAAGCACGACGGCTACCAGTGCGGATTCTGTACGCCCGGCCAGATCTGCTCGGCCGTCGCCATGCTCGACGAGGTCAAGGCCGGCATACCGAGCCATGCGACGGAAGACCTGACGGCCGCGCCCCGGATGACAACCATCGAGTTCCGTGAGCGCATGAGCGGCAATATCTGCCGCTGCGGCGCCTATTCGAATATCCAGGAAGCGATCGCCGAAGTCGCGGGAGTCAAGGCATGAAACTGTTTACCTATGAGAGAGCCGCTTCTCCCGCCGAAGCTGCCGCGGCTGCGGCGCGAACCCAGGGCGCAAGATTCATTGCCGGCGGTACCAACCTGCTCGACCTGATGAAGCTGCAGATCGAGACGCCGACCCACCTGATCGACATCAATGACCTCGGCCTGGACAAGATCGAGCCGGCGGCGGACGGCGGCCTGCGGATCGGCGCATTGGTGCGCAATACCGATCTGGCCGCGAACGAGCGCGTGCGGCGCGATTATGCCGTGCTCTCGCGCGCACTGCTCGCCGGCGCCTCGGGACAGTTGCGCAACCAGGCAACGACAGGCGGCAATCTCCTTCAGCGCACACGCTGCCCCTATTTCTACGACACCAACC